>JAISOR010000144.1 GCA_031275535.1 Treponema sp.
TCGGCGAAGAGCCAGTAGAGGAGGGGGGCCGTATAGGGCAGGGTGTCGGTGCCGTGGGCAACTACGATACCGTTGGCGGTTCCTGAGTTGAGCCGCTCGGCGATGGCTTCGATAAGTACCGCCCAGTCGGCGGGGACTATTTCTTCCGAAAGGAGCCGCCCCACCTGGATGGACTCGAAGCGGACCTTGGACGCATCGGCCCTGCCGTCGGCCATGCCGTCGGCCCTGCCATCATTCGTACCGGCGGTGGTGCCGTCGGCCCTGCCGGGGAGGCCGTTTTTTGCCAGCAAATCCCGGAGTACCTGTTCATCCCCGGATTCCACGGCGCCGTCTTCCCCGACCCTACCGGAAATGGCCCCCCCCATGGACAGGACATATACCAGGGAGACCGAAAGCTGCTCCTTGAGTACATCCTTTACCAGGGCCGGCTCCGCCAGGCCCCCGGTTTCCCGCATGATGATTCCCGTAAGGAACTGTATGGGCCCGGCGTCCCCTTCCCGGATCCGGCGCACCTCCTGGGGATTAGCCTTGATAACCGCGGTGACGATGGCCTCAATAGTTTTCCGGTCCGTAAGCTGTTCCCAGCCCCGCTCCCGGATAAGCTCCCCGGGGTCCCGGTTTTCTTCCAATACGGCGGTGATGGCCTGTTTCGCGATGCCGCCGTGGATCCGCCGCTCCCTGAGCATGGCAAGAATGACCCGGAACCGTTTCGGCGTCAGGGGGCTGTTCATGGGGCTAAAGCCCATGCGCTTGAATTCTTTTATCACAAAAGAACTCATCCACTGGGCGGTATCCCGGGGCTCCCCCCCCAGGGCCAGGGTCTCTTCAAAATAATCGGCCCTGCTTTTTTCATCGCAGACGAATTCGGCCTGCATCTGGGTCAGGCCATAGTCGCTCATCATACGGTTCCACCGGGCTTCGGGGAGTTCCACCGTAAAATTATCCGGAGCTTCCAGTATATCGGGCCCCGGGCTAAAGGGCGGCGCCTCCGTAAAGACCACAAACCGGGGTTTCTCTTCTCCGGTCCGAACCTGGAAAGATTCGGTGGTATGCTTCGCCTCGTTCCAGATCCGGCTTTCGGGGAGGACCGTTCCGCCGTTGGTAACAATTTCTTCCTGCCGGGAAAGTTCGGCATTAACCGCCTTCCAGACAAAGTTAAAGGAATTAAGATTGCGGAGCTTCACGTAATGTTCGGGGAGCTCCGGGTAGGGGGCCATGGCTACATAGGCATTACAGCGGATTACACTTTCCACAGGAACGCCGGAAATAATCTCCAGATACTGGATCCGCCGCCGGAGATCACTTAAAAAAACCTCCGCCTCTTCCCCAATCTCAAAATCCGCCGCCGTCCTGATGCGGAGGCTCGGCATCCCGGCTTTGGAATAATCCATGCGGGTCCCGTTGGAGTTTCCGGAGCCCCCGGGGGCCTTTCCCCCATGGATCAGCCGTCCCGCGTCTTCCTCCAGCCGGATTTCGGTAATTCTGATATGCTTCTTCCGGCGGTGGAACATGATATCCATGGCGCCGTCAACGCCGAGTTTGATGGACAGGCGGGATAGGGCGTGCCCCTCGGGAATTTGGGGCGTGTTGAGGTTCCGTTCATAGGGGGTATCCTTGAGGATCGCCGCCCCCAGCGCCCGGATAAGGAGGCAGGCCTTCCTGACCGCCGGGACGTTAATAATGGGCAGCGCCCCCGCCTCTTCCCGGCAGACCGGACAGGAGCAGGCCCCTTCTCCCCGGGAACCGGCGGTACAGGGACAAAAGGCCTTGGCCTCTTCCGGAAGAAGAATACGGACTTCAAGCGAGATATACGATTTATACACCGGTTTTACCTCTTCCTATAAATAGATCTAAATGTATAATAATTAACACATTGACGCAATGAGTGGATAAATAGAGGCTTTCCCAAAACTTCAGTTTTTGGGACAGGCTCATAATATAAATATATTTTTTATGGATGAAAACGGTTACATTTTTCTAATAAAATTGTTTGACTTTTTAGCATTCATAGATTAATCTCGACAGGATGGGCAAGGAGTTTTTGTGACAAGACGTGATTTTCCCAGAATCCACTTCTATGATCAGGATTTTGTGGATATATATGATAAGACCTGGGCGTGGATACAGGATTGCTGGAACATGGGTAGTGAGCAAAGCTCCATCCAGGGGAAAATTTTTTCCTACCCCGGCAGCCCGGTGGTCCAGCAGGCGGACGCCATTTTTTCCTCCTTTTTCCTTGTCTATTCAAACCGCATTTATCAGGCCTATCCGACGCTGGATATTTTTTATGAGCACCAGGAGCCTAATGGGGCTATTCGCTCGGCCTATAACATAGAGACCGGGCTTCCCTATGTAGAACAGAACAATCCCGAGGGCCTGGGCCTGCCCCTCTTTGCCTGGGCCGAGTACAACCTCTATCACAAATCGGGAAACAAGAAACGGGTTAAGGATGTCATTCCCATCCTGGACCGGTACACCAACTGGATCGATCTGGTCTTCAAGCGGCCCAACGGCCTCTACGAAGTGCCCCTGGAGGCCCTCGGCGTGGTGAACGCCCCCCGGGAAGAGGCGGTCTATCCGGTGGATTTTAATACCATGATGGCCATTAATGTGCTTTACATGTCCGCCCTGGCGGATATCCTGAACGATAAGGAGTCCAGTTTTCGGTATAAGCGGCAGTATTTTTCCCTTAAAACCCGGCTCAATACCCTTATGTGGGATCCCGAGGAGGGCTTCTATCATGATATTGACGGGCAGGAAAAACGGCTGCCGGTAAAGACCATTGCCGGTTATTGGCCCCTTTTGGCGGAAATATCCAACGACGACAAGGCGGAGCGGATCATCGCCAAACTTTCGGACCCCCGGTTTTTTGGGGCCCCCCATCCCTTTCCCTCGGTCGCGGTAAATGAACCCTGCTTTGACGAAAACGGCCATGGTTACCGGGGATCGGTCTATCCCCATCTAACCTTTATGGTCATTAAGGGGCTCGAGCGGTACCAGCGCTGGGATCTTGCCCGGGAATGCGCCATCCGGCACCTCTACTTTGTCCTGGATTCCATGAGCCCCGAGGGAAATCACCATAAGGGCAACCTCTGGGAGGCGTATCTGCCGTTAAAAGAGGGACCTGCCCAATGGCCGGAGAAACCGGAGTTTCCCCGGCCCCAATACCTAACCTACGACGCCCTGTCTACCATCTGTCTTACCATAGAAAACATTGTCGGCCTTTTCATATCCCTGCCCCGAAAAACCGTGGATTGGATCATCCCCAACCTGGAAATAATGGGGGTGGAAAATCTTTCCCTCAAAAAGAACATGATCACCATCCTTTCAAATAAAAGCGGCCGGGGCTGGGAAATTCACATGGAAAGTGAAAAATTATACTATTTTACTATTAATATCCTGGGAAAAAAGAAAAAAACCCTGCCCATCCCCTCGGGGAAATGTTCCATGTTGATAGATAAACTCTGAATTTTCCACCGGGCGCATGGTCAGAACAGGGTGTTAGCGGTATGATGGGATCATACTGTTACCTTGCGCGGCCCCTTAAGAAGCTCCGGACGGTGACCAAAGGTGAATATGGAAAAAAACCAACCCGTAGCGGTTCTCGAAATAGGTTCCACCGGCATCAGGCTGCTCATCGCCGAATTATTTGAACCCGGCGGCTGGAAGATCCTGGATCGGGCGGGTAAACCCGTAGCCCTGGGGCGGGATGTGTTTACCTCGGGGCAGGTGTCCCGGGAGTCCTTTTTGGAATGCCTTTCGGTGCTGCAGAATTTCCGGGAACTGCTGGATGGCTGGGGCATTGCCAGGGAGGATATTCACCTTATTGCCACCAGCGCCCTGCGGGCGGCTAAAAACCGGGATGTCTTTGTGGACCGCCTGCGCCAGGAAACGGGCTTTCTTTTAACCATAGTCGAGGGAATTGAGGAAAACCGTTTGATGTATCTGGCGGTCCGCTTTGCCCTAAAGGGCGATTTCCCCCAGTTTTGGCGGGCCAATTCCATGATCATCGATGTGGGCGGGGGCTCTACGGAGCTTATGCTTCTGCGGCGGGGGAAAATGGCGGCCGCCCACAGCCTGCGCCTGGGAACCATCCTGATCGATCAGCAGTCCCGGCTGGCGGTGGGTTCCGTCCGTTCCCAGGAACGGTACCTGCACGATAATATCCGCAATACCTCGGAATTTCTCAGCGCCGAGATGGACCTTTCCTATGTCAGAACCTTTGTGGCCACCGGCTCCGACGCCCGGCATACCGCGGCCCATATAGGGACGGAACTCAATGAAGATTGCTGGCTCATTGACCGGGACGGGTTTGTCCAATTTGTTGAAAGGGTGCGAAATTACAGCATCGAGGAATGTGTGCAGAAACTCCAGATTCCCTATGCGGACGCCGAAGGCTTTATTCCCGGTATTCTTGTATACAAGCTCTTCCTGGAACGGACCGCCGCGGCCCATCTGGTGGTTCCCTTTGTTTCCATCCGGGAGGGATTTCTCATAGACCTTGTCCGGGGGGTGGACCCGGATCTACAGGTGGAATTTTTCTCCCAGGTTATTGCCTCCGCGGTGAACCTGGGCCGTAAATATCATTACGACGAGGCCCACAACCGCTATGTGGCCGGCCTTTGCCTGGTTATCTTCGACGCCCTGGTCCGGGAACACGGGATGGGCCGCCGGGAACGGATGATGCTGGAAGTGGCGGCCACCCTTCACGATATAGGAATGTTTATCCGCGGGTCCGGGCATCATAAGCACGGCCAGTACATAGTGGCCAATTCCGAAATATTCGGCCTCCACCGGGAAGAACTGGACATCATCGCCAATGTGATCCGGTATCACCGGGGGGATCCCCCCGACTCTTCGGATATCGACTATATTGCCCTACAGCGGGAGGAGCGGATCCTGGTGCTTAAAATGGCGTCCATCCTCCGGGTGGCCGATGCCCTGGACCGGGGTCATGCCCAGCACATAAAGGGGATCACGGTGGAACGGAAGACCGAGTCGGTACTCCTCCACGCCCGGGGAAATTATGATCTGAGCCTGGAACGCATTGCGCTGGAAGAAAAGTCCGATCTGTTTCAGGATGTGTTTGGATATAAGGTGATCTTGAATTAAGGCCGAGGATGGGAGCATGGAAACCGGATGGAGTATACAGGGTGAAGACGGAAAGCCGGGGCTTTATTTTAACCGGGATATTTCGTGGATAGACTTTAACAACCGGGTGCTGGAAGAGGGGCTGCGGCGGGATCGCCCCCCCCTGGACCGGTTCCGTTTTTTGTCCATCCTTTCCTCAAATTTTGATGAATTCTTCATGGTCCGGGTGGCGGCCATGAAGCGGGCCTTTAGGGCCGGGGCCGGGCCGGACCCATCGGGACTCAGCCCCGGACAGCAGTTCAAGGCGGTGGCCGAAAAGGTCCGTTCCATAGTGCGCCGCCAATATGAATGCCTGGGGAATGAGATTTTCCCCGCCCTGGCCCAGGGGGGGCTGGAACTGGTCCGCCCCGACACCTACTCCATATCCCAGATGGATTATCTGGAGTCCCTGTTTATGAGGGAAATATACCCCGTCCTGACCCCCCTGCGGGTTGAGGATGGGGAAGCCCTGCCCTCCATTGGCAGCCTTGCCCTGTACGCCGCTTTTCTGCTTAGCCCGGAAAAGGAAGAAGCCGGGGAGGGCGGGGATGGGCATATCTCCATTATTCAGCTTCCCCCGGTATTGAATCGTATCATCTGGCTTCCTTCGGTCCCCAGGGAGGCGGCCGCCTCCGCGGGGTCCCTCGGGGAGGCGGATAAAACCCGGTGGGCCCTTTTGGACGATGTAATACTTACCTGGGGGGCCTATCTTTTTCCGGGTTTCCGGGTCAGGGAAAGCATGCTCTTTAAGGTGAACCGGGATGCGGATTTCTCGGTGGACGAAAAACGGGACGAGGATTTTATCGAGGCCATGGAAGAGGTGATCCTGGGCCGGGAATCCTCCAGGGCGGTCCGGATGGTTTATTCCGCCGGTTCCCGGCGGCTGCGGGATGAATTGGCCCGGCGCCTGGAACTGGAGGAACAGGACCTCTACGAGATAGAGGGGCCCCTGGATCTGCGGACCCTCTCGGATCTGGCCCTGGTCCGGGGCTTTGAGTCCCTTAAAGGAAGGACCTGGAAAAATTATCCTAATGGGGTATTAAACGAGGATGAACCCCTCTGGGACCGGCTGTGCCAGGGAGACGTACTGATCCATCTGCCTTACCAATCCTTTGATCCCGTGGTACGGTTCTTTCAGGATGCCGCCCAGGATCCCCAGGTAATATCCATCAAGACCGCCCTCTACCGGACCAGCGGGGACTCCCCCATCATCAAAGCCCTGGAACAGGCCGCTTTAAACGGAAAGCATGTGACCGCGGTGGTGGAACTCAAGGCCCGGTTTGACGAGGGCCGGAATATTTCCTGGGCCAACCAACTGGAAAAAGCCGGGGTGATTGTGGTATATGGCCTGGCGAGGCTCAAGGTCCATGCCAAGATTAGCATGGTCATCCGCCGGGAACGGGGGGGGATAAAACGGTACATACACCTGTCCACGGGAAACTATAACGACAGGACCGCGAAACAATACGAGGATCTGGGACTCTTTACCGCCCAGGAGGATATCGCCTTTGATGCGAGTATTTTCTTTAATATGATCACCGGCTATTCCATGATTCAGCCCATGCGGAAACTGGTGATTGCCCCCACAACCCTGAAGCGCCGGCTCATAGAGCTTATTGATCGGGAGGCAAAACGTTCAAGCCAGGAGTATCCCGGCAGGATCATGGTCAAGCTGAACGCCCTGGCGGATACGGATGTGATCGACGCCCTGTACCGGGCGTCCCGGGCGGGGGTAAAGATCTTTCTGGCCATCCGGGGGATCTGTATGCTGATGCCGGGCGTACCGGGGCTTTCGGAGAATATCCGGGTGGTAAGTATTGTGGATCACTACCTGGAGCATTCCCGGATCTACTATTTTGCCAACGGCGGGGCGGAAGAGTTCTTCCTCTCCAGTGCGGACTGGATGCCCAGGAATCTGGAACGGCGGGTGGAGCTGATGTTCCCCATCCTCCAGGAGGACCTCCGGCGGCGGATCTTTGATATCCTGGAAGCCTATTTTCGGGATACCAGCCATGCCCGGATTCTGGGGCAGGACGGCGTCTGGAAACCCCTGGAAGGGCCGCCGGGGGAGGAACCTTTCCGGGTCCAGGAGTACCTGCTTTCCCTGGCCGCCAAAGCTTCGGGCCATCCCTGGGCGCCGAAACAGGAGTTTATCGTCCGCCGCAGCCCCCCGGAAGGAAGAGACCTGGGGAACGAAAACAGGGGGAAGGTTTTTTGAAGAGGATTATTTTAAAGCCCGGAGAGGAGCGGCGGCTCCTCCGGGGGCATCCCTGGGTGTATGACAACGAGGTTGCCCGGATCCTTGGCCCCGCCGGTCCGGCGAGCCTGGACATGGGGGAACTGGCGGACGTGGAGAGTTCCCGGAAGGAGTATCTGGGCCGGGCCTTTGTGAATCCCCGGTCAAAGATCATCGCCCGCATCTATTCCCCCTCCAAGGAAGGGGTGGATAAGGGCTTCTTTAAGCGGCGGTTCCGGGAATCAATAAACCGGCGCTTCCTTGATCCGGGAGGCGCCGGGCCCGGCTCCGCGGGGGCCCTTGATCTATACCGGGAATCGGCGCGGCTGGTCTTTGGGGAGGCCGATTTTTTGCCGGGGCTCATCGTGGACCGCTTTGTAGGCTGGGCCCTGGAGGATGCCGAGGCCGCTGTTCCGGAACGGCCCCTGCGTTTCGAGACCCTCGAGGCCCGGCTGGGGCCTCCCCGGTCCTGGCTGTCGATCCAGTTTCTGATCAGCGGTATGGATTGCCGCAGGGAGGAAATTCTCCCGGCCCTGGAAGAGGTCCTGGGCCGGGACATGCCGGCCCTTCCCCCGGGGCCGGGAAGCTTCGGGGAGGGTGCGGAAGGCCCCCAAGGGGAAGCGGCCGCTCCCCTGGAGCTTCGGGCCGCCCCCCTGGGGCCGCCTTGCGGCATCATCGAAAAATCCGGCGCCAAGGTCCGGGAACTGGAGGGTCTTCCCCTTAGGGAGGGGCTGCTCCGGGGAACCTTTCCCCCCTCGGGGATCCTGATATTCGAAAACGGCTTTCCCTTCTGTGTCCATCCGGAGGAGGGGCAAAAGACCGGCCACTTTCTGGATCAGCGGGAGAACCGTCTCCGGGCAGCGGTTCTTGCCCTGGGGGGATCGGCTTTGCCGGCAGGGGCGGCGGTCCGGGAAACTCCTCCCCGCCGGGAGTTCCGGGTCCTGGACGCCTGCGCCTATACCGGCGGCTTCGGCATCCACGCCGCCCGGCTGGGGGCCGCCGCGGGGGTGGATACCGCCGTAAGCGCCCTGGATGTTTCCGCGGCGGCCCTGGAGACCCTGCGGAAAAACGCCGCATTGAACGGGGTAGGGGACCGGGTTGAGGCGGCGGAGGCGGATATCTTCGATGCCCTTCCCCGGTATGAGCGGGCCAGGGAACGGTTTGACCTCATCATCCTGGATCCCCCGGCCTTTGCTAAATCCCGGACCGCCCTGGAAGGGGCCCTTAGGGGCTATAGGGAGATCAACCTCCGGGCCATAAAGCTCCTTGCCAGGGGCGGCGCCCTGGTAAGCTGTTCCTGCAGCCAGGCCCTGGATGAGGGACGCTTCAAGCGGATGATAGAGGAGGCCGCCGCCGATGCGGAACGCCGCCTGGTCCGGATAGATTTTCGCTATCAGGCCGCGGATCATCCCATCCTGGTGGGCTACGACGAATCCCTGTACCTTAAATGCGGGTACTACCGGGTCCGGGATTAGCATATTGTAAACAGTAAGTGGTGCGGCACATCGTTGCACCCGTTAAGACAAAAAGCATCCTGAGCCAAGCCGGTCCAGGCGCTCCGCTCTTGTTTTCAAGCCCATAAAAATTAATTTCATAGCGGCTTCGTCATTCGGAAATGATTGTCGATGTTTTATAACACTCTTCACCCTTCACTCCCCACCCTCTCTTCACTCCCAACTCCTCTTCACACTCTCTTCACTTCACTTCTGCCTTCCGCTCCTCAGTTTTTCCTCAAACCGTTCCAGGGCTTTTCCCCCCAGGGGCGCCGTTCCATCCGCCGGGGCAAGGCGGCGTTTAAGCTCCGCAAATTCCTCTTTGGAAAAGGAGACCCCCCCCAGGATATGCCGCTCGAAAGATTCACAGCAGCGGGGGGCTACCTTTTGGGTTATGGCAAACAGTACCTCCGCATAGAGGCGGATCTCCCTTTGGGCATGGGAGTCCAGCCGGAGTTCGAGGAAATGAAACAGGTTATGGAGGTCTATCTGCCAGTACCATTCGGTATAGAGCGACAGGGGAAGGTTTATCCGGGCCAGTTCCCGGGCTATACCCTGCTCAATCAGGCCGGAGTACCCGGCATAGGCCTGCCGCTGCCCTTCGGCAAGGGCGGACCGGACCCGGGCGGCGGCATCGGCGGAGAGGGCTTCTTCGGAGCGGCCCTGCTTGTTATCCGTGCTTTGCGGGGCTATGTCCCCGGGATCGGGGACATAGAAATCGTCCTTCATCACCGAGTAACGGCCGGATATCTCGTTGAGCCGGGCGGTGCGGTGGCGGATCCACTGGCGGGCCACAAAAATAGGGAGCTTTACGTGAAAGGTAAGTACCACCTGCTCAAAGGGGGAAGTGTGATGGTTCCTCAAAAGGTAATCGATAAGCCCCGCATCTTCCCGGTACGTCCTGGTTCCGGATCCATAGGATACCCTGGCGGACTGTACCACCCGTTCATCCCCGCCAAGGTAATCCACCAGACGGATAAAGCCCTTATCCAGGACCGGAAACTCCTTATCTAAAACCGCCTCCGCTTCGGAAACGATACAATGGGCCATAAAATCCTCCATAAAAAAGGGGCTTAAATCCCCGCTAGTGCTTCAAAGCCTGATTCACCAGATTATAATCCGCGGTAAGCCGCCGGTCATTGGGGAATTCCTCCAGGGCCGTCAGGATCATCCGCCGGGCGCCTTCATAATCCCCCTGATTATAAAGATCCGCAAAGCTATTATGAAGGGCCGCCACCTGGTTTGAGCGGAATACCCGGAGGGCGTTTTGAAGCCGGGGATTATCGCCATAGGCTGCCAGGGCCTCTTCGACATAGGCGATGGCCGCGGAGAAGCCCCTTTCCGAGGCCAGACGCTCCCCCTCTTTAAGGAGGAGTACGGTCCGCAGTTCCCCTATGCGGCTCTCCGGCAGGGCGGAACGGCCCTGCACGGCGTCCAGATTCCCCAGCAGGGCCCGGACCTCTGCGGCGGTTCCCGCCCGGTCAACGAGCTGTACCAGTTCGGCGTCCAGGACCAGCGCGTCCAGGCGGTCGAAATTGCCGGGGCTAAGACGGAAGGCGTTAACCCGTAACTCATTCCGGGCATCGTCTATGCGCTGGCTCCGCAGGAGCTTTACCAGCAGGTTATTCATGGCGGCATAGTTAAATTCCTGCCACCGGGCCTCGTCGGGATACCGCTGCCCCGCGGCGGCGGCCCAAAGAAGGGCGTCGGTTTCCCGCCCCTCCTTAACCAGGGAGGCCCCATAATTAAAAAGCCTGTCCATCATATCCTTTTGGGGGTCCGGGAAAAAGGGGGAAGATACCGGGTCCCGGCGTTCCGCCAGCAGGGCCGCCCGGTTTACCGCCAGGGGTACGGCCTCACCATAACGGCCCCGGGATTCCATCTCAAAGATCCGGTTGGAAAGGATAAGGGACACCAGTTCCAAAACGCTGATGTCCGTCCGGTCCCGGTAATTCCGGGACGGCACATAGGCAAAGCCCGTAAGCCGGCCAAAGCCGTCGTGAAATTCCCGGCGGCTTCCGGGATCAAATCCATAGGGATTGGTCGTTTCCACGTCGATCAATTCGGACCCCGTATCGACCCTTACAAAGGCATGATCCCGGGTCATTACCCCCTGGACATTTAAGCCGGCGGAAAGGGCGAGGATGGTATAGAGTACTGCGGAAGAAACACAGTTATACCGGCCGGTGGTAAAAATTTCATCCACCCTGGTCTGGTGTTCCGCATAGGATGTAAGGAACCGTTGATGGATAAAGGAGAGGATGAATTCCCCCCGTTCCCGGGGCTGAACAGGCAGCGACGGGGAAGCCCGCAGCTCCGCCGCCGCTTCCCGGAGCAGTTCCTCAAAGGGGGCCCTGTTCCGGCTTCCCGCGCCGGCGTTTTCCGGCCCTTCCACCGCGGAGGCCCAAAGGGCTATTTCCCCCAGATCCTGCCACGAATAGGGCCTGTCTTTGCCGCGCCGGGCGTATTCGCCGGCCCTGGCATCCGCTTCCAGGGGGGGGAACAGGCTGGCCTGGGCGGATAATTCAATAACTAACAAAACAAAAATTCCGGAGAAAATACCCTTTCTCATAAATTCACCCTTTTACATAAGCCGTAATTACTATAACATAAATAACATGAATAAACAGGCCTTACGGGCGGATATTCTCTTGCTATTGACTTCCTGCATCTGGGGTTTTGCCTTTGTCGCCCAGCGATCCGGCATGGATTATATGGGGCCCTTTACCTTTAACGGCATCCGCTTTCTCCTGGGAAGCCTTTCCCTGCTTCCCCTGATCCTGTACCGCAAAAAAAAAACCGGAAACCGGGATGGGGGCAGCCGGGGGGAAGCGCCGGTTCAGTCCTGGGGAGCGGATCCGGCACGGGGCCCCAGGGGGGGGGAACTTTCTATTTCTTCCACGGGACGGGTCGTCCTTTCATCCCTTTTAGCGGGGACCTGCCTCTTTATCGGCGCATCCCTTCAACAGGTGGGGATAATCTATACCACCGCCGGCCATTCAGGATTTATCACCGGCCTTTATGTGGTACTGGTTCCCATATTTGGCCTTTTTATAGGCAAAAAAACCGGACTTTCCACCTGGATAGGGGCGGGTTTTACCCTGACGGGGCTGTACTTCCTCAGCGCCGCGGGGAATGCCTCATCAATTAACCCCGGGGATATTATAACCGCCATAAGCGCCGTTTTCTGGACCCTGCATGTCCTGGTCATCGATAGCCTGGTACAGACGGTAGATCCCCTGGTTCTTTCCACGGGGCAATTTGCCTGGTGCGGCCTCTTTTCCCTCATCATCGCCCTCTGTACCGAGCCCTTCCAGGCGGGATTTGCCATGGCCGGGCTCATCCCCATTCTCTACGGGGGGCTGGCTTCCGTGGGAGTCGCCTATACCCTTCAGGTGGTAGCCCAGAGGGACGCTCCTCCGGCCCATGCCTCGATTATCCTCTGCCTGGAGGGGGTCTTTGCCGCCATAGGCGGGGTTATCATCCTTTCGGAACCTCTGGGCCCCTGGACCCTCCTGGGCTTCGCCCTGATGTTCTGCGGGATGCTGACCACCCAATGGGATGTCATCTGGGGGAAACCGGGAAAGCTGAGGAGTACCGCTTGAGAACCCTGGGCAACGCTAATAACTGAAAAAGCAACGGGGGGGAGTACCATACGGAGAGATTCGAATAGATGAAAACGTTAATAAGATTAAGAAAACTGATCAACCATTATGTTTTTTCAGAGGATATCCCCCTGGATGCCCGGATACTGAATATGATCTGTATGGTCGGCATAGTTGCGGCCCTGGGGTCCGCTATTACCCGTATTTTGATGGGTAGCAGCATATTTTTGCTTTTAGTTATGCTGGGTATTATTGTTTCTATTGCCGGCCTCTTATACGTTAGCAATCGTTTTCATTTATACAAGCTGGGAACCTGGATTACCCTGATCACCCTGGGGGATGTCTTGTTCCCCCTGGCGTTCTTTTTTCTCGGCGGCAGCGACGGGGGCATGGCCGCCTACTTTACCTTGAGTATCGTTCTTATCTTTCTGCTAATCCGGGGTAAAAGCTGCGTCATCTTCCTGTCTATCCACATTATATGGATTATTTGCTGTCATTATATTGCTTACTTTTTCCCCCAGTTGGTTACGCCCCTCAAGGAATTTCAGAAGCCCCTGGATAATATCCAGTCTTTCCTGGTGTCCGGTTTCTTTATTGGCATGGTGATCATGTTTCAGAACCGGATATATCAAACGGAAAAAGACAAGGTGGAAAATTCAGGAAAGGCGCTGGTCAAACAGGACAGGCTGCTGCATGTGGTAAACGATGCGGCGGCGATACTCCTCGCATCGGACCCGGATCAATTTGAAGACGCCCTGTGGCAATGCATGGAAATGATGGCCCGCTGTGTTGAAATTGACCGCATAAATATTTGGAAAAACCATGTCCGGGGCGGCGTGTTGTACTATACCAAGGTCTATGAATGGGAAGAAAGCGCCGGCTTGCTGCAGGATGAGACCCAGTTAAGAATGGAATTCTCCTATCATGACAGTATCCCCGAATGGGAAGAAAAGCTTGCCGGGAGGCAGTGCATCAGCGGCCCGATCCGGCGTCTTTCAGAGACCGAACAGAGACGCCTGTCCCCCTATGGCATTCTATCCATCCTGGTGATCCCCGTGTTTTTGCAGGATCATTTCTGGGGTTTTGTCAGTTTTGACGACAACCGAAAGGAGCGGGAATTCCCGGAAACCGAGGAAGGCATCCTCCACTCCGGGAGCCTCCTCATTGCCAACGCCATGATGCGTAACGAAATGACCCAAAATCTGGTTCAGGCCCGGGAGCGGGCCCTGTCCAGCGCCAAGGCCAAGTCGGAATTTCTGTCCAATATGAGCCACGAGATACGGACCCCCCTGAACGCAATTATCGGGATGACCGCCATAGCAAAGATCGCGTCCAAGACAGAACGCAAGGACTATTGCCTGGACAAGATAAACGACGCCTCCACCCATCTCCTGGGGGTCATTAACGATATACTGGATATGTCGAAAATAGAGGCGAACAAATTCGAGTTATCGCCGGAGGAATTCAACTTTGAAAAAATGCTCCAGCGGGTGGTCAATGTGATCAACTTCCGGGTGGATGAAAAGAGACAGCATTTTACCGTCCATCTGGATAAGAACATGCCCCATGTCCTGATCAGCGACAGCCAGAGACTCGCCCAGGTAATCACGAACCTTTTAAGCAACGCGGTAAAATTCACCCCCGAAAACGGGGCTATCCGGCTGGAAGCGAATTTAATAAAAGAGGAAGAGGGGCTATGTACCATAAAGATAGAAGTAAGCGATACGGGTATCGGAATTGATGAGGAGCAGCAATTACGCCTCTTCTCTTCTTTTGAACAGGCGGATAGCAGCATATCCCGCAGGTTCGGCGGTACCGGGCTGGGGCTTGCCATATCCAAACAGATCGTTGAAATGATGGGCGGGGAGATATGGGTGGAATCCGAACCCGGCCGGGGTTCCACCTTTGGCTTTACCATACAGGGGAAAAGGGGTAAGGAAAAGAAACAGCATATTCCCGTGTTTAGCCGGAAGAATTTGCGGACCCTGGTGGTGGACGATGAACCGGAGACCAGGAGCTATTTTGAGGATATCGCAACGCGCTTCGGATTTGCCTGTGATACCGCGGCCAGCGGCGAGGAGGCCCTGGAAAAAATCCGGCAGGACGGCCCTTATACCATCTATTTTATAGACTGGAAGCTTCCCGGTATCGACGGTATCGAAGTTTCCCGGAAAATTAAAGAGTCCGAAGAACTGCACCCCGTTGTGATCATGATCTCTTCCACGGAATGGAGCCTCATCGAGACCAAGGCCCGGAGCGCCGGGGTGGATAAATTCCTGTCCAAGCCCCTCTTCCCTTCATCTATCGTTGATTGCATCAATGAGTGTCTGGGAATCGATACTATGCGGGCAGCGGAAAAGGGCCAGGAAAAAGAAATTGATTCTTTTATGGGGTACCGGATCTTACTGGCCGAAGATGTGGAAATTAACCGGGAAATAGTGATTGCCCTGCTGGAACCGACCCGGCTTGTCATTGACTGCGCGGAGAACGGCGCCATAGCGGTAGAACGCTATAGTGAAAATCCCGATCAGTACCAGATGATCTTTATGGATGTCCAGATGCCCGAAATGGATGGTTACGAAGCCACCCGGCGGATCCGCGCCTGGGAAGCGGAACATCCGGAATCCTCAAGGCGGATTCCGATTATCGCCATGACCGCCAATGTGTTTCGTGAGGATATTGAAAAATGCCTAAAATCGGGGATGGACGGCCATGTGGGGAAACCCCTGGATTTTGACGAGGTCCTGGAAAAACTGCGCCAATTTTTACCCCAGAGCCCTCCGCAATAGTTCCGGTAAGTCCGCGTTTGAACGAAAAAATGGCCCGGGCAGAACATCTAAAAAAGGGCTCCATAGGGGGGAAGGGTGAAGCTTTTTACCAATCACCGGGAGGCGGTCTTTGTCCGGCGGCCGAACCGGTTTCTCATCATCGCCCGGGACGGGGAGGAGGAAATCCCCTGCCACTGTCCTAATCCGGGGCGGCTCATCGAGTTTTTCGGCCCCCGGGGCAGCGACATTCCGGGGATCAGACTGATCCTGGAAAGGCGCAGCGGGGACCCGGCCGGCGGGGCCGGACCGTCCAAAGCAAAAACCGCCTATACCGCGGTGGGGCTCTACTACCGGGATACGGTGGTTCCCCTCTTTTCCTCCCGGGCCAACAAGGCGGCGGAGGCCCTCATTCTCCATCACCTGATCCCCGGCATAAAGGAAATTACCCGCGAGTATGTTATCGGTTCTTCCCGGTTCGATTTTCTCTGCATCGACGGAGAAGGGACCCGGCATCTTATTGAGGTTAAGGCCTGTTCGCTCATCGAATATGGGACCGCCATGTTTCCCGACGCCCCCAGCGAGCGGGCTTTGAAGCACCTGGAAGAACTGGCGGATTTGGCCGGCAAGGGTTTCTGCTGCCACGTCCTGTTTGTAATTGTCCACGGCAAGCCCAGGGTCTTTATCCCGAACCTGCACACGGACCCGCTTTTTGCAGCGGCCTTGAGCCGCTACGGAATAGCCGCGGGTCCGAAGGGCCCGCCGCCGGCAGCCCCGGACCGCGGGGTGCATATCCATGCGGCGCTGCTCCGCTGCGACAAGGCGGGGAACGGAACCCTGGCAGCCAAGTCCGTGCCGGTGGATCTTTCCCACGGAGAATTGGCCGGGAGCGATAGTGGCAATTATCTGATACTGCTGGAGCTGCCGGAAGAACGGGACATACCGATAGGCGCCCTGGGCACGGTACATTTTAGCCCCGGCTGGTATGTCTATGCGGGATCGGCCCGGAAGAACCTGCGAAAACGGATAAGCCGGCATTTAAGAAAAGTACGGAAACAGAAACACTGGCACCTGGATTATCTAAGCCCCGCGGCGCGGGTCCTCAAGGGCTTTCCGGTTATGTCTTACCGGAACCTTGAATGCGCCCTGGCCGGGGCCTTAAAGGCCATCGGAGGAGAGGCCATCCCCGGCTTCGGCTCCTCGGACTGCCGCTGCGGGAGCCACCTCTACTACTTCGCGGACCCTCCCCTGCAGAACCGGGCCTTTTGGGATATGCTGCTGCGCTTTCAGCACAAAACGGGACTGCGGAGGGGATAAGGGGGACAGGCGTATCATTGACAGGTTTTCTGTTATCTAGTTATACTAAAATTGGCTATTTACCTTTTCGCATAAAAAACCATTATTTCTGCTATTCTTCTAACAACAAAATCATCATATAAAAAAAGACTTTTTATAATTTTCTCTTTTTGTTTTAAAGCTGTTTTATAAGCAGCCATAATATCTCCTTTGGCGCCTTGTTTTATTTCATTCAATTCATCTTGGTTAAAAAAATCTTCAAAAGTATCTCGTGATAATAAAAACCAATCATACAAATCGTGATATTTTATTAGGGAATCATCCCCCGGAAGCCGGTAATGCCCATCTTCAAAAAGCAGATTGTTAGGATAAAAAGGGGAAGAATCTGTTTGCAGTCTTTGCATCAGATGATCCGACCCTTTCTTTTTCTGCATTTCTTCAATTTGTTTTGTAGAAACTATGTCCATTGCCAGTTTATTATGAAGCCTGTTTTTAAATTCTTGTTTTTGGGACTGGCTTTTAATTTTTGGAATATTAATTGCGGCGGCTACACAATGAACAAACTCGTGGACCCCTATTGCTTTTCGAAGTTTAGGAGAATCGTACCTGGCACCATAAAAAAGCTCCGGGCTTAAAAAAATCTTAAATGTATAACAATCTTCGCCATCAATCGTAAGCAAGCCATGTCCAAGCCGATTTTCAACCGGCTGTCTTTTAATTACATAGAGGTGAAGCTGTTTATGCCCCAGTAGGGAGTAGCAATCATTAACCAGCCCGCTAAAAACCAGGTCTCCCTTTGTACTATCCGGGTTATGAAACGGTATTTTTTGCAAAAAAGGACGGAACATTCGTTCCGTCCTTTCCGTTTTCGAACCAAAATGGGCCATATCGATTAATCAGCCTTTTTAGCCTTAGATCTTTTTTCGTTAAAAGCAGCTTTATTCTGCTCAACCAAATCCCCATACTGCCGCCTAAATTCCTTTTCGGCTTTAATGGAATCCCTCAAAAGGGCTTCACTGGGGGGGCCATTGGCGGATATACTCAAAATACCCATGTTGTCCGCCTCCTTTAGCAATTTCTGTAAAGACATTGCCATACTCCTTAAACAGCACCTGCCGATAAGCAGGCAATTCTTGGTTAATAACCAAGAAATTCTATATATTGGCCTTAGAGCCAATAATCACAGCCCTATCCAAAATAGCACCCTTCATCTTAAGTCTAACATTACGGAATAATTTAGTCAAGAAAAATAGCTCGTTTTCTACTCGGATCGGGCAACCAGGATAAACACATAAAATTTGCTAATTCTATGCCGTATAAGGAATTAGCAAGCACAGTACATGCCTTTACCCTGGGGTTTTATCCCATATCATTGACATATTTTCCTCCCCCTAATTATACTAATCTCCATCAACCCAAAGGGCGGGGGAATTTTGAGATGAACCATACACGGACGCCTCTTATTCAATTTTTTTCTATAATTTTTTTTTGCGTTCTAGCCGGAACCGCATGTCAGAAAAACGCCGCAGAGGGGAACGATCCGGAGGCTGCAAAAAATAACGGTATTATTCTGGGGTTTTCACAAATCGGGGCCGAAAGCGCCTGGAGAAACTGTAACACCCGCTCCATTCAGGAAGCCGCCGCCGCGGCGGGGATACAGCTCCTGTTTTCCAACGCCGAACAAAAACAGGAAAACCAGATTAAGGCAATCCGATCCTTTATCGCCTACCAGGTAGATGTGATTGCCTTTGTGCCTATCGTCTCCGACGGCTGGGACAATGTATTACAGGAAGCAAAGGACGCGGGGATTCCGGTGCTGGTTACGGACAGAAAAATAAATATCCAGGATGAAAGCCTCTACGCCGGCTTTATCGGAACCGACAGCCTTAAAGAAGGCCGGGAGGCGGCATGGTTTTTGCTTGCAAAATTTAAAGAGCGCATCGCCGCCGGGGGTAAGCCAATCCGTATCGTTGAGTTAAGCGGCACCATCGGCTCTTCCGTTGCCATAGGGCGGGCGGAGGGGTTCCGGGAAATTCTGGATCAATATCCCCAGTTTCAAATAATCTACAGCGAGTCCGGGGATTTTCTGCGCTCCAAGGGGTATGAATTAATGCAGTTTATCCTAAACTCCTATTCGGACATTGATGTAATCTATTCCCATAACGATAGCATGACCCTGGGCGCCATGGACGCCATGAAAGAAAAGAACATTGTCCCCGGTACGGATATTGTTATTGTAACTATCGATGCGGAACAGGCGGCCATTGACGCCCTGCGGCGGGGGGAGGTCAACTGCGTCATTGAATGTAATCCCAAGACAGGACCGGATATAATGGAGCTTGCCAAACAGCTTGCCCGGGGGGAGCCTATTCCCCGGCTTTTTTATCCGCCTCAAAAGCGGGCGCAGTATAGGGCTCCATAGGCTTTTTTCGGATCGATTTAATATAACCCGAAGGGGCCACCAGGCGGACCTTTTTATACAGCCGGGAAAAGTAAAAGGGATCCTCATACCCCACCCGCGACGCGGCCTCTTGTATTGAAATATCCGGGTTCATGGCCGC
>JAISOR010000158.1 GCA_031275535.1 Treponema sp.
GCCCAACTGGGACAGCCGATTGTAACGGAAGCGGCCGCCATTATCGACGGGGACGCCTTTGAACAATTAAGCAAGACCCTGGATCCCCGGGACCCCTATTACGAGAAAACCCGGCTCCAACTCTTGTCCATAAAAGAGGAGTCCAACTGTCTCTATTTGTATACCATGGCGCCGGCCTTCTCCTCCGCGGCGGACAGGATCTACCGTTTTATTATTGACGGAAGTACAAGCCCGGACGACGAGGAGAATTTTTCCCCCCTGGGAGCGGAAGAGGATATTAGCCATTATCAAAAACCCATACTAAACGCCATGGAGACAAAAACGGTCCAGGTAAGCAGTATAGATTATAACGCGCCTTGGGGATGGACGATCTCTACCTTTGCGCCCATCCTGAATTCATCCGGTAAATCGGTAGGGGTTGTCGGATGTGATTTTCGGGCCGAAAATGTCTATGCAAAGCTATGGTCCCAAATAATACGGCAATTAGTGCTATCGGCCCTCTTTGTGGCCCTGGGATTTGTGGCTTATCTTTACATGGTTAACGGGGTTAATAAGCAGAACCGGCGTCTTATAGAATTGAAGGAAGCCGCCGAAGAGGCGTCCCTGGCATTAAAGGAGGAACGGGATACTATTACCGCCATGAAGGACGCCCTCAAGGTAGGCCTGTTCTTTATGGACAAGAATTTTATCATCCAGGATCATTATTCCAGCTTCCTGGAATCGGTCCTGGAGGTAGAGAACCTGGGGGGAAAAAAGTTTACCGATCTTTTATCAGCTTCAATGTCCCAAAAAGAAATAACAAGCCTTATGGAATATTTTGTGGTTCTGTTTAACCGCTCCCTGATGCAGAACCGGGGTTTAAACAAGCAGATGATGGAAAAGCTCAATCCCATTCAGGAACTGGCCTATATCAGCCCCAAAACGGGAAAAGAGAAAAACCTGCAGTGGACCTTTGTTCCCGTGGACCGGGGAGACGGAAAATTGTTCATCCTGGGAAATATCCAGGATATTACCGCCAAAAAGCAATTAGAGACCCAGCTTGCAAAAGGAGAAGTCGAAAGCAGGGAAGAAATAAACAGCCTTTTAAATCTTCTCCGGTCGGATCCGAATATTATCAAGGAACTGGAAAGACTCCGGGAAAAGGAAAGCGCCTTTTCCCGGCTTATCGATAAGATCCTTATCCTAAAATAGGGATTTAGTTCCCAAGGGATAGTTCCGCCGCCTTAATCCCCCGGGCGTCAAAGACTTCTACCCTGTTGTTATCTAACACCCTAAGGGAGGGACGCCCTTCGCTTAATACCGCCGCCGGGTCCCCCGCCCGGACCCCGGCGGCCCAAACCGTAAGCCCCGGTTCAAGGGTCCCTTCCAGAACGGGGACAGCCACGGAGGGGTACAAAATATTGAGGTTAGGGCCGGGAATAACGACGGCCCCCTGGCGCCGGGAACCATCTTCCAGGGCGGCGATCCTGGAGGCCCCCCAATCAAAGGCCGCCAGGGCTTCCCGGGGAACCGCGGCGGCATTCCCCGCCGGGGGCGCCTCGCCAAATTCAGCATACCGTTTAACCGGGAATCCCCCTTCCACGGTGCGGAGGGTTCTCCCGCTTTCGATCCGGTGAAGCCGTACATGCCAGGTCCCCAGGCTTACAAGAAAGGTCGTAATCCGTACATCAACCCAGGGCTCCCAGATACTGGCCGTCCAGTTTTCCCCGGAGCCAAGGGTCCTGACCTGCCGCCGCTGCCGCCAGTACCCATCCTCGGTGAGCAGCAGCATGGAATCGCAGCCGGTCATTTCTATATTGTAGTTGCTATGGGAAACGCAGAACCCAAAACGGGCGGAATAGGCAAATTTGCAGTATTTCTCCGCCGCATGGGCCATATCAAAACCGGGATACTGCCCCGGAACCAGAAGCTGAACATCCTCGGGGCTGCGGGAAAGAATGAAGCCGGGGATTTTTTCGGCCATGATAAGGGCCCGATCTGCGGGATCGGCCCCGGTGGCCCTGTTGACGGGAAGGCCGGAGGCTCCGGCCCCGGTGGAGGCGGCAAACAGATCCGAAAGGGGCCTTTCCCCGGCCCGCCAGAAGGGATGGTCCTCCCCCAGGGCAAGGACCAGGTAGGCCTTGAGCCCCCAATAGGGAGAGCCGGGAGAATTATAGGTATCCGCCATGATCAGATTGGGATATCCGTACCCGGTGGAAAGGATGCCCCCATTATCCAATATGGGCCGGGAAAACCACCAGCGCAGATTCCGCAGCAGGAGCCCCTTCATCAGTCCCCAGGGAAGGGCCTCTATGCCCGCAAAGGCGCAGGCGGAAAAAAAGGAAGCCGCCGCAAAACGGTAGGTCAGGCTGCGGCCATAGGGTACGATGGAACCGTCTTCCCTGAACCAGGCGGCAAACCGGGGGGCGAACAGACGGGCCCGCTCAACATATATGGCGGCCCGGGACCGGTCCTGGTCAGCGGCAAGTCCGGCATATACCAGCCCGTAAAAATGAAACCCAAAGGGATTATAAAAATCATAGGTACCGCCAATACCGTCCTGGTACCAGCCGTCTCCCACATAACAGGCCTCGATGCGATCAAAGGATTCTTTTTCGGCCCCCTCGTCCACGGGCAGCCCCAGTTTCCGAAAGGCGGTACAGACCAGGATACGAAAAAAGTGCCAGTTCGTATCGGGAAGTTCCCGCCCTTCTATAGCGGCGAGCCAGGTATAGAGCTGTTCCTGTTCCGTCTTATCCAGGGATTCCCAAAAACGATTCCGGGCGATGATAAGGGAAAGGGCGATGGCCGCCATTTCCACCAGCCGTTGATCTTTATCAAGGGGGATTCCCCACCAGCCGGGGTCTTTGGGGTTGATACCCTGTTTCAGGATGGCAAGGACCCGGTCCAAACCGGGGTATTCCCCGCCCCCGGCAATAAGGGGCCCGATACCCCAGAGGGTCCGGCTCCAGCCCTCCATAAGGGCGATCTTAGGCGAATAGCGGGCCGCGGCGCTCCCCAGATAATAGCCGCCGGGAAGGGCATGATCTTCCAGGGGAGCAAGCAGTTCCACAAGGCTCCGCTCCACATCCCCCCGGCTTAGCAGGGGATTCCGGCCCAGGGGATGATCGAAGGGTTTCATAGGCTTCCTTTTAAACCGGTGTTTACCAATAAGATTTCCATCCCCGCACAATCCTAAGCAGGGCCTCGGTATAAAAATAATCGCCAAAGATGGTACATTCATCCACCCCCTTAGCGTCAGGTTTGGCGTAGACCCCGTGGAGTAAGATGCCGTTGGAAGCCGGCGCGCCCTCGGTGGTGTAGGATCGGGCCAGGGAAGCCATGATATGCAGGGCCGCATTCTCGAAGAGGCGATGGTCGGGATCGGCGGGGGGCAAAACACAGGCCAAGTCCAGGAGACCGCAGGCGGCAATGGCGGCGGCGGAGCTATCCCGTTCCTCAGTTCCCTCCGTAAAAACAAGGTCCCAATAGGCGACTAAATCGGAAGGCAGACGGTTTAGAAAATACCGGGCCAGCCCCCGGGCGGTTTCCGGAAGCGACGGGTCCCGGAGATACCGGCAGGACAGGGCATTGCCGTAAATACCCCAGGCCTGTCCCCGGGACCAGCAGGAGTCGTCGGAATAGCCCTGGGCCGTGCTTCCCCTTAAGGGCGCCCCGGTTTCGGTATCGAAAAAAAACGTATGATAGGTGGACCAGTTCTGCCGGATAATATACCGGTTCGCCATGGAGATATGCCGTTCCGCGGCTTCCCGGTAATAGGGATTCCCGGTCTGTTCCGACGCCCAGTAGAGGAGGGGCAGATTCATGGCGCAGTCGATAATGATCCTGCCCTTTTGGGCCGGATCGTTCAGGTCGCCCCAGGCCTGGATCACCCCGGCTTTTTCGTAGAAGCGGATCAGGAGCAGATCCGCCGCTTTAAGGGCCGCGTCCCGGGCGGCATGATTCCCCGTAAGCCGCCAGGGGGCTACACAGGAAAGGGTATACAGGAAGCCAAGGTCGTGGGTCTCCGTCTCCAGCCGGGCGTCCAGGCGGGATCGAAAATCGGGGATAAAGCCCTCCGCGGTGTTTCGGAAGACCGGATCGCCGGTATATTCCCAGGCAAGCCAAAGCATCCCCGGCCAAAAGGAGGTGGTCCATTCGGTGTTTCCCACCGGGGGATATACATTGTTTATACTTGCCGGCGCGGGATAGGAGGCGGAAAAATCCGGGATATGGGCCCTGATTTTACGGACCGCATAGTCAAGGGCCCCGCGCCAAAACCGTACATCACAATCCGGGGAAAGGGCAAACAGGTCCGGCCGGGCCAGGTCTTCAATTTTTGAACGGTTCGTTTCCATAAATAAACCAAGGGCCTCCTTAACGGTATCCCTACTGTATTACAAAGGAGGCGGAAAACCTATGGCTTTTAGGGGGGAAGTGATAATCGATGGTAAACACCCTGGCCGCCTGTCCCTCATGATCCCGGTACTCCACCTCGCCTATTACCGGTTCAACATATGCCGGCCCCTCCAGTCCGCAGCGGGCATTGCCGGTATCAATATATACTATCCCCCCCTCCATATGCGGAATATAGGGGCTGACGAAACGTTCAACAAGGGGCAGGCTCTTTTCTTTAAACACAAAGGTATCCTCCAGGCGGAGGGAGCCCGCGGGCTCAAACACAAAGCGGCGTTCCAAACGCTCCAAGCCCGGCACCTGATAGGCGGCGGCAATATCCAGAACCATCTCTCCCCGGGGATCGATGCGGCAGTCTCCGGCCCGGAAGCTTTTCCCGGCCCTTTGTCCGCGGCCGTCTATGATGGGTACGTTGTGGCTCTCCGATTGGGTGCAAAAAATGGTATACCTCTTCTCACCAAAGTAGTCCCTGGTATATTCCCCCGCCCCCAGATCGCATAATACCATCCGGCCCTTTTTATAATAGATAAAATTCCCTATATCGTTATGGTTGTGGGGTTCGTCATTATGCCCCCCCTTGGCGGCAAACCCGGTCTCCCCGGCGCCGGTGCAGAGGAGCCACTGGGCGCCGGAAAAAACAGCGACCCCGGGGCTGTCCCCCTTTTGGGGAACCCCCTCATCGGCCCAAAGCAGATCCCGTAAGGCCGGGGCAAAGCGGCCGCAGGGATCGACGAAGGCATGGGCGGAATTGCCGGAAAGAATGGCGGCCAAAGGATAGGAAGGAACCGGCGCCCCCTCAAAATAACCCGCCAGATAACAGCTTAGGCCCAGGCGGAAGAAATCGCCCTTGCTCGCATCGGAAAATTTAAGGCAGGCCCCTCCGGGAAAATAGCAGTACTGCTGGAAACGGGCAATGGCCGCGGTTTCCGGAGTCCTGAGCAGGTCTAGCTGCCCCCCGGTACGGTGGAAAAGAAGGTCCGTAAAGCTGACATAGAAACTCATCCCATAGGTCCAGTAAGACAATCCCTCAGGACAGGCCCCATCGGGATAAAAGCCGCCGAGGAACCGCTCAAAGACAGGCCAAAGCCGCCGGAGGATCCCCCCCAGAAGGAGATCATCCTCCACAAGGTACATGGCGGCTCCGGCCACACTTCCGGCACAGACCGCGCACCAGTTATTATCCATCAGCTCCCATTTCCACAGCGCCCCATGTTCCACATAGCTCTGTATGATCCTGCGGTTCACCTCCCTCCGCGCCCGGGCAATTACCAGGGGCGCCAGGGTGTCTTCCAGCATGGCGCAGCACTCCGCCAGGGCAAAACCGGTCTCGCAGGCAAAGAGATCAAGCCGCCGGGTATTATCATCCTGATCCGCCGCCCCGCAGAGGAGGGAGGTCCCGTCCATATGCGCCGGAAGGCACCAGGAGTATTCATCGCAGAGCGCCCAGATCAGATCCTCCAGGGCGGCGATATCTTCGGGGCCCTTCCAAAGCCAGGAAGAAAGGCACAGCACCAATAAACGTCTCCGCCGTTCAAAATACAGTTCCTGATATTCACTGCGGTTCCCGTTGGTATCAAATAACCTGAACCGGCTAAAGGGCAGAACCGGAATCTCTTTTTTTATGTATTCCCCTTTCTGTTCCTGTATATACCCTATGAGGGGCGCAAGCAGGGAACTATCCCTTAGGGACTCCGGGGTTTTCCCCCGGCATGTTTTTTTAAAAAGCGCAGACCCCGCGGCGCCCTGGGCGGTTCCGTATTGTAAGCCCCTGTATAATTCTAATACGTCTAATTCCATTTCTTATGGGGTGGTCCCCCCAATAACCGTCAGGCGGCCATCCGTGAGGGGGCGGATAATTCCGTTCTGGGAACGGATATATTCCACCACCACATAGGAAAGGAGCAGGGATGTGTTGAAGGGGTCCTGGGATCTGGTAAGGACCGTATACCCGTCGCCGCCGCCCAGCAGGTAGTCGTTAGTACAGAAACGGTAGGTCCGGTC
>JAISOR010000197.1 GCA_031275535.1 Treponema sp.
CGCGGAACGGGTTACCTTGGCGGGATCGATGATACCCGCTTTGACCATGTCTACCCACTCCATCTTGGCGGCGTCAAAGCCGATGCCCTTCTTCTCTCCCTTTGCCTTGTCGGCGATAACCGCTCCGTCCAGGCCCGCATTTTCGGCGATCTGGCGGATGGGTTCTTCCAGGGCGCGTTTTACGATCTTAAAGCCCACCTTCTCATCGTCGGTGAGGCCCGCGGTATCCGCCTTGTCCAGGGCAATGGCAGCCTGAATCAGGGCCAGCTCGCCGCCGGGGACGATGCCTTCTTCAATGGCGGCCCGGGTGGCCGAAAGGGCGTCTTCGACCCGGTGCTTTTTCTCCTTCAGCTCCACTTCCGTGGCGGCGCCTACGTTAATAACCGCCACGCCGCCGGCCAGCTTGGCCAGCCGTTCCTGGAGTTTTTCCCGGTCATAGTCAGAGGTGGTATCCTCAATCTGGGCCTTGATCTGGGCGATCCGGTCCTGAATTTCCTTCTGCTTCCCGGCGCCGTTAATAATGGTGGTATTATCCTTATCGATCTTAATGGTCTTGGCCTTGCCAAGCTGGGACATCTCGGTATTTTCGAGTTTGAGCCCCAATTCTTCGGAAATAACCTCGCCGCCGGTAAGGATGGCGATATCTTCCAGCATAGCCTTACGGCGATCCCCAAAACCGGGGGCCTTAACGGCGCAGGTCCGCAGGGTGCCCCGGAGGCTGTTTACCACCAGGGTGGAAAGGGCCTCTCCGTCCACATCTTCGGCGATGATGAGCAGGGGCTTGCCGCTCTGGGCGACCTTTTCCAGCAGGGGAAGCATATCCTTCATAGAAGAGATCTTCTTATCATGGATAAGGATAAACACATCCTCGAAGACGCTGGTCATGGTATCCCGGTCGGTAACAAAATAGGCGGAAATATAGCCCCGGTCAAACTGCATACCTTCCACAAACTCAATGGAGGTGTCCATGGTTTTGGACTCTTCCACGGTGATAACCCCGTCTTTTCCAACCTTTTCCATGGCGTCAGCAATGGTGTTGCCAATTTCGCTGTCATTATTGGCGGAAACGGATGCGACATGGGAAATCTCTTCCTTGTCCTTAATTTCCTTGGAATTCTTCCTGATCTCTTCCACGGCTATTTCCACCGCCTTATCGATGCCCCGCTTTAGTTCAATGGGGGTCATCCCCGCAGCCACCGACTTGAGCCCTTCCTTTACCAGGGAATAGGCCAGCACCGTGGCGGTAGTGGTACCATCGCCAGCCACATCGTTGGTCTTGGTGGCCACTTCTTTAAGGAGCTGGGCTCCCATATTCTCATAAGGATCGGCAAGTTCCACTTCTTTTGCCACAGAAACGCCGTCCTTTGTCACCGTGGGGGCCCCAAATTTCTTGTCCAAAAGGACATTCCGTCCCTTAGGACCCAGGGTCACCTTAACGGCCTTGGAAATCTGCTCAACCCCCGCGAGCAATTTGCGGCGGGCTTCCTCGTTGAACAACAACTGTTTCGCCATGATTCTTTTTCTCCTCTTTAATTACCGGATCTTCGGGTACACTTTGAAACATCCCCTATTTGCGAAAAAACCGGTATAATATGAAATGGATTTTGCCCCATATATGATGAGACTTTCCTATAAAATACTAAGACATCCTACTAAAAGTCAATCATTTTCTCAAGAAGATAATACAAAATAGGGAGAAGGTTTGGAATTTATGGCAAATTTTTAAAATTTTTTTGTATTATCATAAGCCTGTGTTATAATAGAGCCTATGCCCAAGGAAAATGTCCCTATATTTGAAATCTGCGGTCCCGTGATGATCGGCCCCTCCAGTTCCCACACCGCCGGGGTCGCCCGGATCGCCTATTTGGCCCGTAAAATGTACGGTGCCGAACCGGGAAACGCGGAAGTTTCCTTTTACGGCTCCCTGGCCTCCACCTGGAAGGGCCACGGTTCGGGGGATGCGGTTATTGCCGGCCTTCTGGGAATTCCCCCGGAGGACGAGGACCTTAGCCGGGGCGCGGCGATCCTGCGGAAATTGCGGACGGAGGGGCGGGGCTTCCCCATCGAAATTAAACCGGTCCCCGATCTGCCCCTTTCCTGGCATCCTAATACGCTGGTGATTAGGCTCCTCCAGGGGAATGGGGAAGCGGGGACCCTGCCGGGCTCCGGGACCCCGGGGAAAAACAATTCCTTCCCTAAGGGCGCCCCCTCTCTTTTACGTATCCGGGCGGCAAGCATTGGCGGCGGCTCCATTCGCATCGACGAAATCAACGGGTACCAGCTTAGCCTTTCCGGTGAATTGGACGCTATCCTGGTATTCCACCATGACGAAATCGGGGTTATCGCCCTTGTGTCCCATATCCTGGCCGCGGAACGGATCAATATTGCCAGCACCTCAAGCCACCGGAAGGAGAAGGGGGATGAGGCCCTATTGATGGTAGAAACCGACGGTCCCATCCCTGCTTCGGTGACGGATCGCATCCGGGACCTGCCCCCCATCTACGGGGTAATCCGGGTCCCGGCCTTGGGGGGCCTATGAAGTTCAGGTTCCACACCTTTGCCGATCTTGAGGCCATCCTCCGGGAAGGGGGAATCTCCCCGGAAGACTATGCGGTTAAGCGGGAATCCTTTATTTCCGGGCTTCCCGAAGAAAACGTCCGGGCCGAGCTTGACCGGCGCATCGCCGTTACCCGCCAGTCCCTTATCAGGGGCCTGGAAACTCCCCAACATTCCCGGTCCGGCCTTACCAGGGGCGCGGCGGCGGCCTTCGCCGGGGGGCAGAAGGGGCTTGTCCGGGACGGGCTCTTTAGGCGGGCCATAGCCTACGCCCTTTCTATCAACGAGGTAAACGCCTGCGGCGGCAAGGTGGTCGCCTTTCCCACCGCGGGTTCCAGCGGCATCGTGCCCGGTGTTATCTGGGCCTGGTGGGACCACAAGTCCGGGCAGGGGCAACCGGAGGCCGGCATATTCCCCCTTTCCCCATATGAGCCGCCCTTTGATCCGCGGCTGCGGGGGGCCTTTCTCCTTGCAAGCCTGGCGGGGGTGTTAATCGCCCAGGGGGCAAGCCTGTCGGGGGCCGAGGGGGGCTGCCAGGCGGAATGCGGCGCCGCGGGGGCCATGGCCGCCTGCGCCCTGGCCTATCTTGAGGCCCTGCCCTTGGGGGAATGTTTTTCCGCCGCCGCCCTTTCCCTCAAGAACTCCCTGGGCCTGGCCTGCGATCCCGTGGCCGGGCTGGTGGAGGTTCCCTGCGTAAAGAGAAATGCCTTTGTGGCGGTCAACGCCCTAACCGCGGTGGATTTGACTTTATCCGGAATAATGAGCATGATACCCTTTGATGAGGCTGTGTGGGCCATGAAACAAATCGGAGACGCCATGCCCGGCGCGATAAAAGAAACCGCAACCGGGGGTTTGGCGCTTACGCCAACAGGTCTCGCCTGGAAAGAAAGATTGGCCCGGGAGAATCCGTAATACTATTGGAGGAAAAAACATGGAAAAATTACGTATGGGAGTGCTTGGATGTTCCGGCCATTATGCCTTGCGGGTAGCGACCCCGTTAAAATCATCACTCTTGATCGAACCCTATGGAATAGCGTCCCGGGATATCGCAAGGGCCAGGGCTTTTGCGGCCGACTGGGATTTTTCTTCAGCCTATGGTTCCTACGAAGAACTATTGGCGGATCCAAAGGTAGATTTTATTTACAATCCCCTGCCCAATCATCTCCACCTTGAGTATATAAAAAAAGCCGCCGATGCGGGAAAGCCCATACTCTGCGAAAAACCTCTGTGCCTCAATGCGGCGGAAGCGGTGGAAGCCGCGGAATACTGCAAGAAAAAAGGGGTCCCCCTTATGGAGGCCTTTATGTACCGTCTGCATCCCCAATGGATCCGGGCCGCGGAGCTGGTTAAGGCGGGGGAATTGGGAAAGATCATGGCCACCAGCGGGGTGTTTTCCTATAACAATAGGGACGCCAAAAACATTCGGAATATAGCGGACTACGGCGGGGGCGGCATCCTGGATATTGGCTGTTATACGGTTTCCTCCGCCCGGCTCCTCATGGAAGGGGAGCCCCAGCGGGTAATTTGCACCCTAATCCGGGACCCGGTTTATAAAACCGATATTCTGGCCTCCGCCATCCTGGATTTTGGCGAAGGGCGGAGTTCCACCTTTACCATAGGCACCCAGATATTTCCCTATCAAGGGGTAAGCGCCTATGGGACGCGGGGAACCCTGTCTGTGGAAGTACCCTTTAATATGTACGGCGATGTACCGGGCCATGTGACGGTAAGGACCGGGGTTGGGACCCGGCTCATCGAGACCGAAATAGCCGACCAGTACCTCCAGGAATTCGACGCCTTTGCGGAGGCTATCATCAATAAAACCGGGGTCCCCACCCCTGTTTCCGATGCCATTGCCAACATGGCCGTGTTGGACGCCCTTTTTGCCTCCGCCCTTTCGGGCAAATGGGAAGGGGTAAAAAAATACGATACTCCATAAATTCGAGCTTAAGGATATATTATGCAGCTGAAGATATATACCGACGGCGGCTGTTCCGGGAACCCGGGGCCAGGCGGTTGGGCTTATATAATTATTGAGGAAAGGGCCGGAAAATTAAAGATCCTGGCTGAAGACTGGGGGGCCGAAAGGATTACCACCAATAACCGCATGGAGTTGAACGCCGCCGTGGCAGCCCTGGCGCGGGCCGCCGAATTACCGGGTTCTCAAAAGAAAATCCGGGTATTTACCGATTCCCAGTATGTGCAAAGGGGTATGAGCCTCTGGATTCATACATGGAAGCTCAATGCCTGGAGAACCAGCGAGAGCAAACCGGTAAAAAACCAGGAATTATGGCGGCGTTTGGACGAACTGGCCGAGCTGTTTCCGGTAGAGTGGGAATGGGTTAAGGGCCATGCGGGGAATACCTATAATGAACGGTGTGACCGCATGACCAGGATGGCCATCGCATCCCTGGAGACAGACGGCCCCTTTGGCCCGGATTGTCTTGTTTTTTAAAAAATTGTATATTGAGCTTGTCCCAAAACTAATTGACTGTGCGCTAAAAGCGCACGGTGCGAACCTCCGGTTCGATGGGCCAGGATCATGGAAAAAGCGGCCGGCAGCCCGCTTTTTCCCCTAAATCCAAGGAAACTTTCCCAAAAACTGAAGTTTTGGGAAAGCCTCTATTTTTAGGCAAATGGTGTTTGTTGTCAAAGGGGGTATACCGTGAAATTAAAAATCAGATTAACCGTTATTATTATCGCCATGATGCTGGTAATAATTACAGCCATATCGACGATACTGCTCTACCGGGCCAGAACTCTGCAAAAAGAGGCTGCGGAAGAAAACCTGGAAAACCTTACGGGACGCCATGCTTTAGATCTTATGGCGAGGTTGCAGCAGTATTATGATTCCGCCTCTTCTTTGGCGCATATCATGAACAGCTATAAGCGGATCGAGCCCGATATGCGCCGTACCCAGTTCAACGAGTGCCTTATATCGGTGTTAGAATCAAATCCTAATTACATAGGGCTCTATACGGTATGGAAACCCGGTATTATCGACGGCCGGGACGCCGAATATGCCAACACCCCCGGTACGGATGCTACGGGGAATTATATTACCTGGTACTACCAGGAAAGCTCATCCAGTTCCATAGAATTGCGGGCCTATGAAAATTACAATGATATCCTGACCTATATAAACAATCCCGCATTGGCGAGCATAGCTACCATAAGCAATCCGGAATACTGGACCTTAGCGGGAAAACAGAGTCTGGTCATAAGCATAAATGTCCCCATTATAATGGACGACGACAAATCGGTGGTCGGTGTTGTCGGCGTCAATGTGGACCTTTCCCCCGCCCAGGCGCTTATAAAAGAGATTGTGCCCTATGGAAACGGTTACGCCACCATGTACGCCAATGACGGGACCATCGTTGCCCATCCGGAGGTCGATAGAATCGGGAAGAAATTTCAGGAGGTTTCCCTGTCTACAATCGGGGAGAAGGGGTTAACGGCAATAGAAGGATCCCTAAAAACCGGGGAACCCGCACGGGTGGAATACGACAACCAGTTATTGCAGAGTTACCCCTTTAGAGTGGGGAATGCTACTACGTATTGGACCATTGTGGCCAGAGCCTACTCGGCGACGGTATTGGAAGCGGTAACTACCATGACGAAATTTACCATTATTATCGCGGCCATAGCCGTTGTGGCGGCGGCGGTTATCATCTTCTTTGTCGCCACCGGCATAACCAAACCCATCGTCAATGTATCCCTGACCCTTAAAGACATATCCGAAGGGGAGGGGGATCTGACCAAGTCCATAAATGTCAAATCCAAGGACGAGATCGGGGACCTGGCCCGCTACTTTAACCAGACCCTGGAAAAAATTAAGAACATGGTGGTTATCATAAAACAGCAGGCCGTGGCCCTCTTCGACATAGGCAATGAACTGGCCTCCAA
>JAISOR010000221.1 GCA_031275535.1 Treponema sp.
TTTGAATTTGTAAAGAGCCAGTGGGCTACCCTGTATAGAAAATTTATATAAAAAGCGTTTTTTACTTATTGAAAAACCGTTCAAGGAGCTGGATTGTGGCTGATGAAATTTCGGTATTGATTGTCGACGATTCCGCATTGATGCGGAATCTGATATCCAGGATGGTGGAAGCCACCCCTGGCCTTACGGTGGCAGATAAGGCCATGAACGGCCTGTTCGCCTTGCAGAAAATACCCCGGTGCAACCCCGACGCTATTGTCCTGGACCTTGAAATGCCGGAAATGAACGGCATAGAATTTCTCAAGGAACGGAAGAAACAGGGAATAACTATTCCGGTGGTTATCCTCTCTTCCATCGCCCGCCGGGGGGCCGAAATAACCATGGAGGCCCTTGCCCTGGGGGCCAGCGATTTTATCATGAAGCCCTCGGGCTCGGTGTCGGAGGATATTGCCACCGTAAAAGATACCCTGACCAGTTTGCTCCTGGCCTATGGCGGCCAATACCGGCGGAGTCAGGGGAAAAAAGTGCTTTTGCCCTCTGAGTATGCTAAAAAGCCGGAAGCCGTGGCGGCCCTTGAATCGGTCCTTCATAAGCCTGCGGTTCCCGCAGGACCTGCTAAACCGCCTACCCCCATTAGGAAACCCGGTAATACCGAAATTATCGCCATCGGAATTTCCACCGGCGGCCCGGATGCGCTGCGGGTGGTCTTTGCCAATCTGGATGCGGATTTAAAACAGCCCATCCTGGTTGTTCAGCACATGCCCGCGGGGTTTACCCTGGAATTTGCCAAAAGCCTGGATCGGCTCTGTCCCCTGGAGGTTAAGGAAGCTGAAGAGGGGGATTTGATCCGGCCGGGCCGGGTGCTTATTGCGCCGGGGAATAAACATATAGAGGTGGAGCGGAAATCCTTAGCTTCTATTATACATCTTTCCGATGCCCCGCCGGTAAACGGGCACCGGCCCTCGGCGGATGTCCTTTTTGCCTCCGTAGCCATGGCCTATACCAACCATGTCCTGGGGGTCATCATGACCGGCATGGGCCGCGACGGGGCCCAGCAGCTGGGAACTATTTATAAGGAAGGGGGCATGACCCTTGGCCAGGACGAGGGCACCGCGGTGGTCTATGGGATGCCCCGGGTAGCCTATGAACTTGGTCATGTGATGGAACAGGTGCCCCTGGACAAGATGGCAAGCCGGATCTGCGCGGTAGCCAAGACGCAAAGATAAAAATACCCGAAAGGGAAAGCACAGGAATTTCTTACAAACGGTGTTGGATAAGGGTGTCTTTGTAATATGGATAGTATGAAAAACACGTATGATGGCTTACTAGAATATTATGATGAGCTGTTCCCCCTGGACCAAAAATGCACCGATTTTATCCTTTCCCAGGCGGAGAACTATAAAAACAGGGAGCAAGCTGCCGGGCCCTGTCCGCGTCCGCCCCGGATCCTCGAAATCGGCTGCGCCGCCGGGATCACCGCCCTGTTCCTGGCCCGGCAGGGGATGGACCTGGTCGGAATAGACGCAAATGAAGCCATGATTCGGAGCGCCAACCGCCGTAACCATGAACCCAAAAGCAACGCCCGCTTCTTCTGTATGGATATGCTGAGCAGCCCCTCCTACTTCCCGGCGGGTTCCTTTGATATGATCCTCTGTCTGGAAGATAATTTGGCCGGGTTGGAGGATCCGGGGCTAATCCGTTCTTTTCTCAGGCAGATCCACGGGCTTCTGGCAGACAAGGGGGTTTTTATCTTTGAGCTTATCAATTATGACTGGGTTCTGGATGAGTACATCGAGGCCTTACCCCTGATAACAACGGTCCGGGCCAGCTATATCCAAAAGTACCTTCGCCGTCCCGGGGGCCGGCTCTGTTTGAACAGCTCCGTATTGGCCGCCAACGGTTATCCGGTGTTCTCGGAGGAAAAGCCCCTATACCCCATAGGCTCCGGGGAATTGGGGGACGCCCTGGACGCCGCGGGATTTAGGGAGAAGCGGTTCTACAGCGACTTTGAAGAAAGCCCCCTGGCGCGCGGTTCCATGCGCCTCATAGGAACGGCGCGTACATAGTACCCGGTAAACACTAAAGGGCCAAACATTAAATCCAAGGAGGCTGTTCCAAAAACTGAAGTTTTGGAACAGCCTCAATGAGAAATTGACCGCCTAAGGGTCTACCTTTCCCGGTTTTCTTAATCGGGCTTTTGCCCCCTGCCGGAGCTATTTCCGGGCCAGCCGTACCAAAAGCTCGTATATCTCCTGACCGCCCTGGGTGGTGTTGATCTGATTAAAAGCCACCCGCTGATAGATGAGGTTGAGGGTGCTGTTCAACTCCGTATCGTTGGGCAGATGGGGGGTCTCCGGGGTTGTGTGGGGGCCGGCGATGTCGTGATAGGCAAAAACCTTCTGATCCGCCGCCGTAGCCACCGAGGAGGCTCCCTGCCGGAAAGTCGAGGAAGAGGAAATCCCCCGGTCATTGCCGATGATCTTTCCCGCTTCGGGGCTGTTCACCAGGAAGTTGATGAATCTTACCGCCGCATCGATGTTTTTAGAAGCGGCGTTGATCGTGTAAACCTGGCTCAACTGGGGCCAGAGGGCCTTGGTTGCCGCGGCGCCGGGGAGTTCGATGAGTTCCAGTTCATCCTGGGTGGCGGCCTGGTAATTGGCGAACTGGTTGGAGACGATATAACCAATAGCCACTTTACCGGCGATAAGGGAGGAGGAGTCCACGTTGGTTTCCGCGTATCCCGCGGAAATATCCGCCGGGGGAACCAGGCCGTTGTCCCGGTAATCCTTAAACTGATCCAGGAACCGCTTGGCGTCCGCGGCGGTAGCCTTGGTGGTCCCCGTGACCTCGTCGTAAATCGGGGTGCCGTTCCAGCGCAGCCAGTAACCGAAACCGGTGGAACCCGAGGAGGTGGACCCAAAGTCCATCAGGGGATACACCCCGTTGGGGAGCCTGGGCTTGATGGAAATGAGGTAGGCGCGGAATTCTTCCCAGGTCAGGGTAACCTTGGGCAGGGGGACCCCCGCCTTTTCCAGGAGGGTCTTGTTGTAGATCAGGGCGGGAATGGTAGCCCCGGTAGAAACCCCGTAGAGGTTTCCGTTGACCGATCCGGCCTCAATAGCCCCGGAGTCGATGGTGGAATCATTGAGAAGCCCGCCCTTGTAGGGGTTCAGGTTGAGGATCACGTTTTTGGCCACATAATCGGGGAAATTACCCCCCATCTGGATGATGTCGGGTCCGGCGCCGCCGGCAAGCTGGGTATCGACCTTGTTGAAGTGATCCCCCGTTCCCCCGGAGACCTCGATATTCACCTTGATTCCCGGATTCGCCGCCTGGAAGGCGTCAATAGCCGCCTGGCTTGCCTTTACCCGGGCTTCACTGCCCCAGAAGGCCCACCTAAGGGTGGTGCCGCCATCGCCCCCGGAGGGGGTGGAACCGCCGCTTTGCTGCCCGCCGCCCGCCGCAAAGAGCAGGGCGGCGCCCGTCATTAAAACAACTAAAACCAATACGATTTTTTTCATTACAAAACCTCCATAAAATTAATGGGATGAACTACCCCTTGATACCGGTGGTGGCGATTCCCTGGACAAAATACTTTTGCAGGGAAAAGAAGAGAATAAAACAGGGAACAATGGAAAGGACCGCCATGGCAAACATGGAGCCCCAGGATGACATCCCCGAAGAATCAATAAAAAGCCGCAGCCCCATGGGAACCGTGTATATGGGCGGCGA
>JAISOR010000156.1 GCA_031275535.1 Treponema sp.
AGTACGGAACTCCCGCAGGTCTGTAAGGACGCCCTTGCAACTCAATGCGCCCTTTACAACCCGGTGGAACTTCAGCAGAATGTCAACAAGGCTATTCTGCGTTTGCGTCAGCGGCTTGCCCAGATAAACCGTGTTCAGACGCGGGAGCAGGAACAGCTACGGTAACATTTCAAAATGAGGCATCCGGTACTTTCGGTAACATTTCAAAATGAGGCATCCGGTACTTTCGGTAACATTTCAAAATGAGGCATCTCGGGGGAGTGTAGGAAGTGAGGGGTCTGGGACGGATCCGGGGCGATATATACGCAATGCGTTTAACGCGGGGTCTGGTGCGATATATACGAAGTACGTATATATGCGGGGCGGGTTGGATATATACGCAATGCGTTTAACGCGGGGTCTGGTGCGATATATACGAAGTACGTATATATGCGGGGCGGGTTGGATATATACGCAATACGTTTAACGCGGGGCTTGGGGTGATATATACGAACTGCGTATATTTGCGGGATGGGGGCGATATATGCGAAGTGCGTCTATACGCGGGGCTAGGTTATCCGGGGGAATTTTGCTATGATGCCCCCCATGCGTATAAACAGACTGATAGGAATAAGCGTAGCCGGCCTGATGCTGGCGGTTATGGCAGGCGCCGCGGGCTGTAATGCCAGGGAAAAGGCCCTGGGAGACGGGCTTTTTGCGCGGCTTACTACCGGCAGGGGGGATATTGTTCTCCGGCTGGAATACCAGAAGGCGCCGATGACGACGGCCAACTTTGTGGCTCTGGCGGAGGGGAAGCTGCCCAATTCCGGCGGCAAGCCCTTCTACGACGGCCTTACTTTTCACCGTGTCATTGAAGATTTTATGATCCAGGGCGGAGATCCCCAGGGAACCGGAAACGGCGGTCCGGGGTACAGCTTCCCCGATGAGTTTGATCCTTCCCTGAAACATGACGGCCCCGGGGTGCTCTCCATGGCCAATGCGGGGCCCAATACCAACGGCAGCCAGTTCTTTATCACCCATAAGGAGACCCCCTGGCTGGACGGCCGGCATACGGTTTTTGGCCGGGTTGTGGAGGGACAGGAGGTGGTAAACGCCATCCGGCAGGGGGACCGGATCGAAAAGGTAACGATTATCCGCAACGGTCCCGAAGCGGCGGCTTTTAAGCCCGACGGGGCGGCCTTCAGGGACATGGAGGCGGCGGCCTGGGCGGCGGTTGAGGCGGAGACCAGGGCCCGGCGGGATGCGGACATAGCCCTGGTTGAGCGGAACTATCCCGGCGCGGAACTAAGCTCCTCCGGGGTGCGCTACATCATCTTAAAACAGGGAAACGGCCCCAGGCCCCAGCCGGGAAATACCGTATCGATGATCTACAAGGGGATGTTCCTCTCCGGCGAGGTTTTTGACAGTTCCGATTTTCACGGCGGACCCCAGGAGTTTCCCGTCGGGCAGGGGCGCATCCTTCCCGGCTGGGAAGAGACGGCCCTGGATATGCGCCGGGGAGAGAAGCGGGTGGCGGTTATTCCCCCGGAGCTTGCCTACGGGGAATACGGCTTTAAGGACAAGCAGGGCCGGGAGGTTATCCCCCCCAACGCCTTCCTGGTCTTTGAACTGGAACTGGTACAGATCAAGTAGCTCAGTGGCGGCCAATCCGGGATGGAGTTATTCCGCCAGGCGGTAGCCGGTATCGGAAAGGGTAAAGACCGCCGCCGCTCCGGGGGAACAGCGGATACGCTTATCGGCAAAGACAAACACGGCTTCGGCCCCCTGTTCCCTGACCAGGGCGGAACCTTTTTCCCAGCCCAGGGCAAAGGCGGCGGTTGAAAGGGCGTCGGCATCCATGGAGTTTTCCGCAATAACGGTTACCGAGAGGAGGCCCGTTTCCGCGGGGTATCCGTTTTGAGTGGAGAGAATGTGGTGATAGTTCCAGCCGGCATATTCAAAAAAGCGTTCATATATTCCCGAGGTTACCACGGTTTTGTTTGCAAGCGGGTCCGGCGTCCCGGCGTATCCGGCGCGTCCCTCTCCCCGGCCCGGTTTTTTTTGGAGTGGGCCCTGCCGTTCTAAAACCCCCAGGTAAACTCCCCGCGGTTCCAGGGGGCTCTGGATGCCGATACGCCAGGGCCGGTTCTCTTCTTTTTCCCCATAGGCGTAGATGTTTCCCCCCAGATCAATCACGGCCAGGGGAATCCCCGCGGCGGCGATAATCTTTACCGCCTCGTCCGCGGCGTACCCCTTGGCGATGGCCCCCAGGTCCAGGGCCATGCCGGGCCAGGTCAGAAAGACGGTTCCCCGCTCCCGGTCAAGGCGGACATCCCGCCAATTGACCAGAGAGAGGGCCTCCTGGATTTCTTCGTCCCCGGGAACCCGGGCCTTTTCGGTCCCTATGCCCCAAAGCCGGACCAGGGGGCCTATGGTGGGGTCAAAGGCGCCGCCGCTTGTCCGGGCAAAGTAGAGGGCCCGTTCCAGCACCCGGATAAGGTCCTCCCCTGCCGGAACCGGCTCTATGCCCGCGGCGGCGTTAACCGCGGCCAAAACGGAGTCCGCCGAGCTTGCGCTGAGCATACCTTCAAGTTCCCTGAGCCGGGAAAACACCTTTCCGTATACCAGGGAAGAACCATAACGGTAAAGATTTATAGTACAGACGGTTCCCAGCACAAATTCAGACTGGGCCGGCGGGGCCTGGGTACAGCTTTCCAGAATACAGACCGCCGCTATTATAAAGAAACGCAACTTGTATTTCATCCTGTTTTGGGATACCATATTTCTATGAGTAATGGCAATCAATCTGACCTTCTGGGAAAGAAAATCTTTTTTCTCCATCCTTCAGCGGTGATTCAGAATGAAATAGTCTTTGAACTCATTCAGCAGGAATTTGAAGCCTATATTATCCGGGACCAAAACGGGGTGATCCGGCTTTTGAAGCGCTATCCCGATTCCCTGGTTTTTGTGAACATCGACGAGGGCCTGTCCGAGCCGGACTGGGAAAAGTGGATCCGGAATGTCATAGCCGATCCCGCTTTGGCGGATATTAAGGTGGGGATTGTTTCCGCCAAAAACGACGAGGCCCTGATGCGGAAGTACATTGCCTCCGTAAAAATCCAGGGCGGCTATACCGTCATAAAATCGGACATCAACAAAGCGGTACGGCAGCTTCTTGAAATCCTCCATGTATTTGATGCCAAGGGACGGCGGCGTTTTCTCCGGGCCACCTCGGAGAACGAAACCCTCACGACCATAAACATTCCCCATAACAATACCTATGTAAACGGCGTTATCAAGGATATCAGTTCCACCGGCCTCTCCTGTTCCTTTTCGGAAGATCCCAAGCTTGAAAAGAATTCCCTCTGCCAGGATATCCAGATTAAGCTGCAGAGCGTTCTTTTAAAGCTGGAGGGCATCGTTTTTGGGTCCCGTATGGACGGCCTTAATAAAATATACGTGGTGGTTTTTACCCAGCGGATAGACCCCTCGGTCCGGGTAAAAATACGGAAGTACATTCAGGGCAATATTCAGGCGATAATAGATGCGGAACTGAAAAGTTTCTCCTAGGGAGACTGGAAAACCCAGCCGGGGTTTTTCGGCGTCTCCCGCGACGGTTCCGGCAAAGCATAAACGGCCGTCCCCGCCGTTCCTTTCCCGCCGCCTCCTGGGCGATCCCTTCCGCCCCCCGGCGGGATGATGGGGGGCGGGGCCGCGGAATGATAGATCGCCTGTTCCCCGCCGCGGGACTGCATACAAAACCCTTAACCGCGGTCCTCCCGGGGAGGAGTTTCCGGCGGCAGGCCGAAGAGTTTGATTCCTTCATCGGGAAAGTTTTCCTTTACCCGGTCCACCGCCCGGCTGATAGCCCGTCCCTCGTCTTCTTCGCACCAGATCACCAGGGCGAAATTTTCCTCCGGCCAAACAGCGTCTCCCATGCGGGGGCCGGAGGACCCTACCCCCAGGACGCCGGTGTATTTGGTATAGTACTTTCCAACCCCTTCATCCTTTAGGGCGCTGAGGATATTTTCCTCCACCGAGTAGTTCGCTACTATTTCAATCCGTATCATAATCCCGCTCCTGGAGTTTGTACCTGGGCCACCGCCTGTTTCCGGGAAAGCCCCGCGGCAATCCGTTCCCGCCGGGCCTCCGCCCGGGCCCGCCGTTCATCGGAACGCTTGTTCATAATGGCGTATACCGTGGGCATGAGGAAAAGGGTCATCAGGGTTCCGAAAGAAAGCCCCCCCAGAACGGTTTTGCCGATGGGGGCCACCAGCTCGGAACCTTCCCCGGGGAAAAAGGCCATGGGGAGCAGCCCCAGCACGGTGGTAAGGGTGGTCATCAGTATGGGCCGGAGCCGGTTCCCCGCGGCTTCCACACAGGCGTCGTGCAGGGAGAGTCCCCGCTTGCGGAGCAGATTGGTATAATCCACCAGGACGATGCCGTTATTGACAATAACCCCCATCAGCACCAGAAGCCCCACCGCAGTCAGTATGTTAAAGACCGTGCCGGTAACAAAGTAGATGGCCACAATGCCGATTACCGAGAGGGGTATGGTAAAAAGGATGATAAAGGGGTCCTTGAAAGATTCAAAGAGGCTTGCCATAACCCCAAAGACCAGGAATATCGCTACCGCCATGATCAGAATGAAACGGATCATGTACTTCATCATCTCCGCATTATCTCCCGCATATTCTATTACCACGTCGTCTTCGTAGGGGATGGCGGCGCTTACCTCCGCCCGGAGCTGGTCTTCCACCGCATTGATCTTTGCCCGGGAAACGGTTCCGGCGGTAACGTGAATAACCCGGCTCTGATTCTCCCGGGTTATCGTGATGGGACCGGTGCCCCTTTTGTACGAGGCAAAGTTGGACAGGGGTACCCGTCCGCCGGCTACGGAACTGTTTATAAAGATATGATCCAGTTTGGGCAGCTGGTTCCGGTCCGCCTCGGCCAGGATCAGAAGTACATCGTACTCGTTGCCCCCGGTCTTGTACTTGGTGGCCACAATGCCGTCCACCGCGGCCTTAATCTCGTTGCCCACGGTGGCGGTGTTAAGCCCCAGGGCGTAGAGCCGTTCCCGGTCAATGAGCAGTTCAATCTGGGGAAGGCCGTCCCGGAGATCCACCGAGGGTTCGGTGGCCTCGGGGATCTTCTCCCTGATGATGGCGGCGATCTTTTCGGCAATGGCCTTGCCCTTTACCAGATCGTCGGTTCTGATGATGATGTCGATGGGACTGCTGCTGCTGCCCCTCTGGCCGCCGGCGAAGGCAAAGGTAACTCCGGGGAACTCGTTAAAGTGAACCCGCATCTTGTCCTTGATTTCCTCGGCGGTATCGATGCGGTCCTTAAAATCGGGAAGGTTGATCCGCAGGTTTCCGCTGCTGGTGGAGGCTCCCTGGAACATAGCCTGCATGCCGCTGGAACCGGCGTTCAGGATAATCCGCTCGTAACCCTGAACCTCCCTTTCCGCAATGGCCTGGAGCTGCCGCACCACGGACTCGGTCTCTTCCAGGGCGCTTCCCGTGGGAAGGGTTACGTTAATCGTTACCGAATCGGCCTCTTCGGTGGGCATAAAGACCCATCCGATGACGGGAATCATCACCAGGCTGCCCGCGAATAATCCCCCCAGAACGATAAGCACCGCCGCCTTGTGCCGGAGTACCCGGTCCACCGCCTTGCGGTATACATTGTCCAGGGCGGCAAAAAATCTTTCAAAAACCCGGTCCAGGGGAACCAGGGGCCCCCGGAGGGGCTTCTGTTTCCGGGTAACCAGGGGAAGGTAGTGGCTCGCCAGCACCGGGACCAGGGCTATCGCCACAAAGAGGGATGTGGACAGGGAGATAACCACCGTAAAGGCCAGTCCGGAAAAAAGTTCGCCGACCATCTCCAAAAGCCCCTTAAACATAACGAGCGGGGCAAACACGCAGATCGTGGTCAGGGTAGAGCCGACGATAGCGGTTATCATTTCCTGGGAGCCCAGGAAGGCCGCCGCGGTAAGCTTGGCCCCCTTTTCCCGGTAACGGTAGATGTTCTCCAAAATGACGATGGAGTTGTCCACCAGCATTCCCACCCCCAGGGCCAGCCCCGCCAGGGTCATCACATTCAGGGTAAGCCCCGCAAAGTACATCAGCATGATGGTGATGACGAGCGACACGGGGATACTGATCCCGATGATAAGCGTAGGTTTTATGGAACGGAGGAAAATAAACAGGATGACAATTGCCAGGACAGCCCCCTGGATTGCGGTGGAGGAAACCTGGTCTATGGAATTTTCAATCTGATCCGTACTGTTAAAGATCTCGTTGATCTTGATATCCTGGGGAACTTCCTTGGCTATCCGTTCCAGCCTGACCCTGAGATCCTTGGCGGTTTGAACTGAATTTTTACCGCTCTGCTTCTGGACCATCATCATTACCGCCGGACTTCCGTCCACCAGGACCAGACTCTCCTGCTCTTCGAAGCCTTCAAAAATATCGGCAATATCCCGGAGCCGTACCGTTCTGGGAGTCTCCGTCTGCCCGTCCACCAGGCCCCCCCCCTTGTAGGAGATGACCGTAGACCTTAACTCATCCAGGGAACTGTATTCCCCCATGGTAGTGAGGATATAGGAAAGCCCCCCCTCTTTGATGGAACCCGCGGCCACCTGTGCATTCTGGGTTGCCAGCATCTGCTGGATCTCGGTAACCGTCAGGCCGTAGGCCTCAAGCCGGTTCTGGGGTATCTCCACCCGGATAATTTTGCTCCGGCCCCCCATGACGGAGGCGGTGGCCACCCCGGGGGTCTGTTCTATCCGGGGGAGTATGTTATCCTCGGCAATTTCCCGCAGTTCCTCGGGGCTCCGGTTTCCGGTGATCATAAGCCCCATGATTGGCATCATGGAAGGATCAAAGCGGAAAATCATGGGAGCGTCCGCCTCATCGGGAATGAGCCGTTTGGCGATTTCCAGATTGTCCCGGACCGAATTGGCGGCGTCCGCCAGATCCGTACCATAGGAAAATTCGAGGATCGCCATACTGGCCCCCTTGGAGGAGGTCGTGGTAATCTTTTCCAGTCCCGACACATTGGAAAGCCGGGCCTCCATGATCCGGGAAACGGAACGCTCCACCTCTTCGGGACCCGCTCCTTCATAGGTGGTCATCACCAGAATGTAGGGGATCTCTATTTCGGGATAGAGGTCGATGGGAAGATTGATAAAGGCGAAGACCCCCAAAAGTATTAAAAGGACAAATATGACAAATACGGTTGTCGGCCGGGAAACCGATATTTTCGCTAAACTCATGCCGTACCCCTTAGTGGTCCGCGCTCAAGGGCGCTGTTCTTTCTATTACATTGATCCGGGCGCCGTCCTCAAGCAGGGTCTGGCCCCGGACAATAATTTCTTCGCCGGGAGAAAGGCCGTTCTGTATTTCCAGCACCCCGTCGATGAGTATTCCCGGAGTTACCGCCTTGCGCCGGGCTATCCTGAAGGCCGGGTCCGCCGGATCCGTTTCCGTGGTGAATACATAGTTCTCGCCAAAGCGTTCCACCATGGCGACGGCGGGAATTTTTACGATTCCCTCTTTCCGCTCGGTAATGATCCGTACCTTGGCGAACATCCCCGGTTTAAGCCTTAAACCGGGATTGTCCACGTTAACCCTAAGCTCCATGGTCCGGGAGACGGGATCCACCACGGGGCTTATCTCAGTAACGCTACCCCGGAAGGTTTCTCCGGGATAGGCGTCCAGGGTAATAACGCAGGGCAGGGTCATGTCTATCTTCGAGATGAACCGTTCCGCCACATAAAGTTTTATTTCCAGGGCATTGCCCTTTACGCTGCCGGCTATCCGCGCCAGGGGAACCGTCTGGGTTACGGTCATTCCCACCTGGGCGGGAAGGCTTACCACGGTCCCCGTGATGGGGGCCTTGGCGATGCCCGGTACATAGGTCATGCCGGGTTTGCTGGGATCCACCGCCGCCACCGGGGCGTCTCTGGCTATCTGGCTGCCTATATCCACATAGAGCCGGGAAACTTTTCCCGCCACATCGGAGTAAACGTCCACGGTGGTCCCCGCCACGATGTCCCCGGACAGGGCCAGGTAGTCCCAGATCTGTCCCTGCACCGCGGTGCTGGTATTTACCGCAAAAACCGGAATGTCCGGGGACTTTGCGGCGTCGTCTTTTTTCCCGCCGAGCCAGTCGCAGCCCAGCGTCAGGATCGCAGTTCCCGTCAGGAGAACCGCTATGTATGGCCATTTTATTTTCATCACATCTCCCATTATGTTTTATTCGCAGTGGGGTCTAATACCCCGCCCTTCAGGGCGGTTAGAATTGGCAACGCCAACGAAAAGTGGCAGTAGACCCCACAATTAAATAACTTCCTTACAGAACGAACCTCGTAAACGATGTAACGCTTACAAGATACCTCGCCCTTCAGGACGCGGAGGTTCATTTGGCGCCGAGGGTCCCAAAGGGAACCCCGATGGCATATTCAAGATCGATAAGGCCCGTAAGATAGTTGAAGTTTTGGGTCTGTACGGCGAACCGGGCCTTGCGCAGTTCCAGTTCCGCATTCTGCACTTCAAGGAATTCCCGCAGCCCCGCCCGGTAGGCTTCTTCGGTAAGCCTGTAGGTCCGCTCCGCCAGATCCTCCGTCAGTTTCTGGGCTTCCATGGTTATCCTGGTTTTCTCCAGGGAGAGGACCGTATTGTAAATCTCAACCTCCGTCGCCTGTACGGTTTGGGCAAGGTTGATAGCGGCGATCCGCTGCTGATCGGTCAGGTCCCTTACCCCCTGGGCATTGACGCTGAAGGGAATAAGGCTGTCCAGCTTAAATCTTAACCCCAGGGTCAGGGAACCGGAATGGGTCCAATTGTTGTCGCCGGACCAGCTGTCCTTCCAGGGATCTCCGTCAAAGGCGGCGCCGGTATTCCAGCTTATGGAAAAATTCGGGGTATAGGTTGAAAGGATCTTGGCCCGCCGGGCGCTTTCCAGAACCAGCATCTGCTGCCGAAGTTCCTGAATCTCGGGCTTCTCCAAGGCGGCTTTGGAGATAAGCTCCTTAACATCCAGGGACACAAAATCGATCTGATCCGGGGCCTCGATAAATTCAAACCGGGTGTCGTAGGGAAGCCCCAGATTCATGGCAAACTGGGCGGTGAGCACCCGTAAATTGTTTTCCGCCTCGTCGATGGCGGGTTTAAGGTTTTCCATATTGACCCGGGCCTGGAGCAGGGTCAGTTCCGGGACAAGGCCCGCCCGGTAGTTTGCCTGGGACATTTCTACCTGCCGCTGGGCGGTGGCGAGACTGTCCTTGAGGATATCAATGTTTTCCCGCTGCAGCAGAAGCTGGTAGTAGTATTTCCGTACATCCCTTTCAAGCTGGATCTTGGCCATTTCAAAGCTGATCAGCCCCGCCTGGTAGTTAAGCTTGAGGTTCCGCATGTTTTCGAACATCGCCGCATTGATCTCCAGAGACAGGGTAACGGAACCGTCCATGCGCCACTGGGAAGGATCGGGATTGACGGCGCTTGCTTCGGTCTTTTTGT
>JAISOR010000284.1 GCA_031275535.1 Treponema sp.
TCCGCAACCAGGGCCGCGGCGGCCTCATTCATGGCCTGCCGGACCCCGGCTTCCACCTCGGGGATCCGCAGCGCCTCGGGGATAAACCGCTTCTCCGGGTCCGCCCGGTATCCCAGATATGCCGCGGCGGCATGGCCCAAATTATGGATAAAGAGTTTCCGGTCCACGTAGGCGTTGATGGTGTCCACGGGGTACAAGCCGGGAATATCGGGAATGGGCCCCCGGAAGCCCTGTTTATCCACAATAAGGGTTTCGTATTCCTCCGCAAAAAGCTGGAGCGGGTCCTGGGCCAGGCTTTCTTTCCGCATGATGGGAACCATTTTTCCAATACTGGTTTCCACCAGCCCTACCAGTTGATCCAGGGGGTACTTGGGCCCCATTTCTTTAGCCAGGATCGTTCTGAACAATTCCGGGGCGTTTCTGGCATTTTCGGCGATAATAATATCTATAGGCCGTTTAGGATCCGCTTTAAAACGATCCTTTAAGCCCCCGGCGATTATGGGCAGTACCGCCGGCAGGGCCCCCTTGCCTACGCTGGTGGATATTATATCCGCTTCGGCAATTTCATAGCTCACCAATATAACATCGCTAATATCCACCGCCCGGACCGGTCCGATACGGCGTACTTCATCGGCCTTTCCTTCCCGCTTAATGATCACCGAATAATACCGGGCCCCGTTAAGAAGAGAGACAATCCAGGAATCTACATCAACAAAAACCACATCCCAGCCCGCTCCGGAAAACAAGGCCCCAATAAAAGAACGGCCTATATTACCTGCCCCGAATTGTACCAAGGTCATACGAACTCCTTTTACTCTATTTTAACCTGATGCAGGGGATATGAAAAGGTCCTGCGGTATTCCAGGGGAGAAAGGCCGGTACATTTCTTGAAAATCCGGGAAAAATGGAAGGGGTTTTCAAAGCCAAAGTGATCCGCCAGGGCCTTTATCCTAAGGTTCGTATCCACCAGGAAGGAAGAGGCGGCCTCGACTTTAAGGCGGGTAAAATACTGCAAGGGGGATATGCCCAATTTGTGGTGAAAGAGACGGATAAAATGTTCCTCCGAAAGACCCAGCCGGTCCGCCAGGCTGCCCACCTGGAGTTTTTCCCGGATGGATTTTTCCATAAGAGAAAGGGCGCGTTCCACATAGTCATTTTTATCGTTCCGCCCCGGCGCGGTTTGCGTTCCGCCGGGGTGGGATTCCCCATACCAGCGGTAGAGCAGGCTCAGTAATAGATATTCCGCGGCCCGCTCCATCGCCGCGGCCTTGTCCCTGGATAAACGGTAAAGGTCCTCAATAAGGAACCGCTCCCTGGGCTCAATAGACAGAATCCGCTTATTCCGGTCATTGATAAGGGCGACAATATCCCGATCCTCCCGGGTATCAAGGTCCGGCTCAAAGAGGATGGCATAATAACTGATGGGCCGCCGGACCGCATCGGGCAAAATAGAATGGAATTCCCGGGGTTTAGTTAAAAAAAGCCTGTTTCCCTCTATTAAATATTTAGAGCGGTTCAGAAGAAAGGCCCCGTTTCCCTCAAGAAACAGGTGGACCTCGTACTCTTTTGTATCGTGGGCATGGTACCGTCCATGCCAGGATAATTTATCCCCCCCCACCAGTCTATATACATATACCGCATCTTTTATCCGCACAAAAAACAATATCAATAATGGATATGTTTTGTCAATATTCCGCATGGATTAGGCCGGGCAAAAGCATTTACTATATATCCGGGATAAACCACAATAGCTTCACCATACCGGTGCATTTCTCAGGGGGTATCCCGATACATGCCCAAGAACGGCACGCGAAACATTGAGCGTGTTTTGGGAACACCGGTAACATCTCCCCCGCGCAAGCGGGTTCTTTGGGCCCCGGAAAAAGTACACCCATAAGGAAATGGTAACAGGGCCCGCCAAAAATTGCCCGGCCTTTCCTTACTATAGGGGGGAAGAGGGGGCTTCGCATAATGCGGAAGGAGTGTTTTATGAAGACCGTATGCGGGATTGATTTAGGGACCCAAAGCTGTAAGGTGATACTATATGATTACGAAAAAAAGGTTCTCGCGGCCCGTTCCCAGGCGCCGGTGGAAATGATCGCCCGGAACGACGGGACCAGGGAGCAGAAGGCCGAGTGGTATGAAGAGGCCCTAAAGGCCTGTTTTAGGGACCTGGAGCCCAGGCTCAAGGATACCATTACCGCCATTGGGGTTTCAGGCCATCAGCATAGTTTTGTTCCTTTGGATGGGGAGGGGCGGCCCCTGTATAATGTTAAGCTCTGGTGCGATACCTCCACCGCCGCCGAATGTGTGGAATTAACCGCCGCCGCGGGGGGGGAACCGGCCCTGATAGCGGAAACGGGGCTTCCCATGCGGCCGGGCTATACCGCGCCAAAGGTGGCGTGGCTTAAAAACCATCAACCTGAACTCTTTGGCAAACTGCGGCACATCCTGCTTCCCCATAATTACATCAACTTTCTTCTTACCGGGGAGTACACGGCGGAATACGGCGACGCTTCGGGAACCGCCCTCTTTGATATTCGAAACAGGACCTGGTCTTCCAGGATCTGCGGCCTCATCGATCCCCAAATTGCCGGGTATCTTCCCCGGTTAATCGCTTCGGACCAGGCCGCGGGGATGGTGTCGGAAAAGGCCTCCCGGGAATTGGGGATTCCCCGGGGAATCCCCGCTGCCTCCGGCGGGGGGGATAACATGATGGGCGCCCTGGGAACCGGGACGGTCCGGGACGGCTCCCTTACCATGAGCCTGGGAACCTCGGGGACCCTCTTCGGCTATTCCGATACCCCGGTGGTTGATCCCACGGGGAACCTGGCGGCCTTCTGCTCTTCTTCCGGGGGCTGGCTGCCCCTGCTTTGCACCATGAATTGTACCGTGGCCAGCGAGGAATTCCGGGGCCTCTTTGGCCTTGATGTTAAGGCCTTCGACGCCGAGGCCGCCAAGGCTCCCATCGGCGCCGAGGGGCTTACGGTGCTGCCCTTCTTTAACGGGGAACGGACCCCCAACCTGCCCAATGGCAGGGCCAGCGTCAACGGCATAACCGCGGCCAATTTTACCCGGGAAAACCTTGCCCGGGCCGCGCTGGAATCGGCAATCTTCGGTATGCGTATCGGGCTGGAGGGATTCAACACCCTGGGATACCAGGCTAAGGAGATCCGGCTTATCGGCGGGGGCGCCAAGAGCCCCCTCTGGCAGTCCATCGCCGCCAATGTGATGAATCTTCCCATCCGGGTCCCCGCAGGGGACGAAGCCGCCGCCATGGGCGCCGCTATCCAGGCCCTCTGGTGCAGGGAGCGGGCGGCGGGTTTAAAAACGACGATAGAGTCATTAACCGATGAGCATGTGATCCTTGAAGGGGGCGCCACCATACAACCCGATGCCGCATCCGCCGCCGCCTATGACGGGGCCTATCAGGTTTATTCCAGGTATTTGGGGGCTTTGAGCCCCTTATATATATGACAGGAGGCTGCTATGGCTGATTATTTTGTGGGAGATAAGGAATATTTCCCGGGTATTAAAAAAATTAAATACGAGGGCCCAAAGAGCGATAATCCCCTGGCCTTTAAGTACTACGATCCCGAAAAGCTGGTGGGCAAGAAAAAGATGAAGGATCATCTCCGTTTTGCCATTGCCTATTGGCACAGTTTCTGCGCCGATGGGACGGACCCCTTTGGCGCTCCCACCCATCCCCATCCCTGGATTGTGGACGCCAAAAACCCCATGGAAGCGGCGGAACACAAGATGGACGCGGCCTTTGAGTTCTTTACCAAATTGGGGGCCGGATTCTACTGTTTCCATGACAGGGATATGGCCCCCGAAGGCGCTTCCCCGGCGGAAAGCGAAAAGAACCTGTTTGCCATGGTGGCCAGGGCCAAGAAACTGCAGAAGGCTACGGGGGTTAAACTGCTCTGGGGCACGGCGAACCTCTTTAGCCATCCCCGGTTTATGAACGGCGCCGCCACCAACCCGGAATTCGCCGTGGTGACCCTGGCGGCTGCCCAGGTTAAGGCCGCCATTGACGCTACCATTGAACTGGGCGGCCAGGGCTATACCTTCTGGGGCGGACGGGAAGGGTATATGAGCCTGCTCAACACGAATCTTAAAAGGGAGAAGGATCATCTGGGACAATTCCTGGCCTCCGCCCGGGACTATGCCCGGGGCCGGGGTTTTAAGGGAACCTTCTATATTGAGCCCAAGCCCATGGAGCCCACCAAGCATCAGTACGATTTTGACGTGGAAACCGTGGCGGGCTTCCTCCACCACTACGGGTTGGAGAAGGACTTCCGGGTAAACATCGAAGCCAACCATGCGGAACTGGCGGGCCATGATTTTGCCCACGAGCTGGAAACCGCCGCGGCCCTGGGGATCTTCGGTTCCGTTGACGCCAACCGGGGGGACCCCATGAACGGCTGGGATACGGACCAGTTCCCTTCCAGTTATTACGAAACCACCCTGGCCATGTACGCCATCCTCAGGGCAGGAGGCTTTACCACCGGGGGACTCAACTTCGACGCTAAGATCCGGCGGAATTCGGTGGACCCCGCGGATCTCTTTGAGGCCCACATCGGCGGGATGGACGCCTTTGCCGTAGGGCTGGAAGCGGCCCAGCGGCTTATCAAGGACGGCAAGCTGAGCGGCTTTGTCAAAAAGCGCTACGCCTCTTTTGACAGCGGGGAGGGGGCGAAATTTGAAAAGGGCCAGCTCAAGTTCGAAGATCTGGCAAAACTGGGCTCCAAATACGGAACCGCCGGCATTACCAGCGGCAAGCAGGAACATCTGGAGAATATCCTGAATCAGTATCTGTTAGGATTGTAATCCGCGGCTCGGTCAAAGCGGGGGAATAGGGCGGGGCGCCTTGTTCCCCCCTTTTGTTTTTGAGATCTTGCACTTAGGGCGTCTTTGATCTATAGTTTCCCCATGCAAAAGGATGACCGGGCGTTCCGTCCCGCCGCTTTATTAATTGCTCCCCATGACCCGCCGCGTCCCGGCAGTGCAAGTAATTTCTTATAAAATATAGACTTACCCCCCCCCCCCCCCCCCATACATGGTTTACTAACAGATACATACTTTCCATATATTTATATTTCTCTACAG
>JAISOR010000021.1 GCA_031275535.1 Treponema sp.
ATATGCGTAGAGGTTTGACAAAGCTTCAACAAGGAAATATAATCTGATCTGACCTCATTTCCCGAATGATCGGAAAAAGGAGTATTGGGATGAAACATGGTAGTTTCAGAGCGGTGGGCCTTATTGTTTGGGCGTTTATAACCGTAGTAACAACTTTCGGAGATGAAAGTACCGTTAGTTATGAATCTTTTATTTTAGAGAGTTTCGATGGCGATTCTAATTATACCTGGAAACTTGACGCCAGTAAATTTGCCACCAAGACCGATGATGAAACCTTTCCTAAGGTAAATTTGGTGGCTACCTGGCCTTCGGCCCTGTTTGGCTCCAACCGGGAGGGAAAGGAGCTCAAAAGCCTTGGAATTTGGGGGCGTTTTGATCGCCGGGGATATAACTGGATAGACGTATATCCCGTGGCGGCGGACGGCGGCGATGATGCCGGTCCGGCGGAAATTCCTATTCCCGGACGGGTACAGTATATGGATCTATGGGTATGGGGCTCAAACCTTGATTATTATATAGAGGCCTATCTCAGAGATTACCAGGGGGTGGTTCACATCGTCAATTTGGGGCATATCGCCTACGAGGGGTGGAAGAATTTACGGGTTAGGATACCGAATCATATCCCCCAGGCCAAACGGGTCCTGCCCAGACTGGCAGCTCTGCATTTTGTAAAATTCCGTGTTTGGACCCAACCTACGGAACCGGTAAGTAATTTTTATATTTATTTTGATCAGTTTAAGATCCTTACGGATACCTTTGAAACGCTTTATGATGGCGACGAGTTGGCGGATCCTTCCCGGGTACAGGAAATCTGGGAAACCGCTTCGACTAATTAAGGAGGCTATTAAATGAAACGATATATCGCGCTGGTTTTGTTTCTTTCTTTGGCCGGGTTGGCGTTTGCCCAAAATGAAGTGGGTTCTCCTGACGCTGAACGTCTTGGCATTGATGCGGCCCAGCAAAAATTGAAGGAAGTTTCGGTGGATAAATTCGAACACGACGGGTATTGGCGTTCCCAGATGTCTACCGATGAGGGGTATACCACTACCCGGCTTTTCGAGGGGTCTCCGTCGGGTAAGGAACCCTTGGAAGATGAGCAGAATCTTGATATTCCCGATATGTATGTGCTGGGTACCAGGGTTGACTTCCTCCGCCGGGGGCATACCAGCTTTACCATTTACCCGATGCGCCCCATCCCCATCGAGGGTATTACGAAAACCATTTCCCTATGGGTTGTGGGACGTAATTATAACCATGTTTTGAATATTCTTATTCAGGATTTCTTTGGAAATAAATATGAGCTCTATGTGGGCAAACTCAATTTCCAGGGCTGGAAAAAACTGACCGTGGCGGTCCCCCCCCAGGCGGAGGATGGCAGGCATGGTATTGTTCAACGGAATTATAATTATAATAACCAAATGGGTATTAAGATCATTGGGTTCAGGATTGACTGTGATCCTATGGAGGCCTTTGGGAGTTATTATATTTATTTCGATGATCTGCGGGCTGTTACGGATCTCTTTGCCGAGGACAACCGGGATCCCGATGATATGGTTGACGCCTGGTAATTGTCTTCCATCGTCTAAAAAAACCGCCCGGAAGGGGCGGTTTTTTTAGGTCCCGGGGGATAGGGGGGATATGTCCGGTTCTTCCCGGCCCGGTTCTGTGGATAAGTCCGGGGCCGCGGCTTCGGCGGCCAGGAAGGCGGCTTCCGTACCGGGAGAAGCGTAGCCCCCTCCCGCGGCGCCGTTCCCCGGGATCCTGCGTTTCTTGACCCCTTCCCGGTCTTCCAGGGCGAGCCGCGCCGCCGCCCGGACCGCTTTGGCCGCGGCGGCGCCGAGCTTGCAGCGTTCCGCCAGGTCCTCCGGGTCCGCGGCGGCGATGGCCGGAAGCTCCTTATAGACCTTCATAATCGCCGCCGCCCGTTTGGGACCTATGCCCTCCACGGATTCGAGGACGGTGAACAAGAGGTCCTTGGACCGGAGGCGCTGATTAAAGGAGGTCGCAAAACGGTGGGTCTCGTCCCTGACAAACTGGAGAACCTTTAGCGCTTCGGAGCGTTTGGAAAGCCGGACCGGTTCCCGGGCCCGGGGGAGCCACAGTTCCTCATCCCGCTTGGCCAAACCCACCACATCGCAATCCAGCCCCAGTTCATCCAGGATCCCCCGGGCGGCGTTTACCTGGCCTATGCCGCCGTCTATGAGTATCAGATCCGGCAGCTCTGCCCCCTCCCTGATGAGCCGGGAATAGCGGCGGAATACCGCTTCCCGCATGGCGGCAAAATCGTCCACCACCCCTACCACGGTACGGAGCTTAAAATAGCGGTACTGTTTTCGGTCCGGCACGCCGTTTTTAAACGAAATAAGGGAGGCCACGGGATGTTTCCCGTCCAGTTGGGCTATATCGAAACCCTCTATCCGTTCCGGCCGGGTCCGGAGTTTCAGGACCTGGGCCAATTCATCCAGTGCGGGCCCGGCCCCCCGTTCCTTGAGCCGCCGGCGGAGGTCCTCCAGGGCGTTTTGGCGGGCCATTGCCAGTATGGCGGCATGGCGCTTTTCCCCCTCCTGGATCCCGCCGGACCCCGCCGGCCTGGTTCGGAGAATCCGCAGTTCCGGTTCATAGCTAAACTGGTCCGTAAACCAGCGGCGCAGTGAAACGTAGGAGGGGAGGGGAGGGGAATCGCCGGGGGGCCGGTTTTCCGGGGCCTCCCCCTCTTTTCCGGGGAGCCGGGCTTCCGAGGCCAGGTATATCTGCGGCGGCGGCGGGCGGCTCGGGGTGTAATAGGCGGCCACAAAGGTCTCCAGGGATTCATCTTCCTCCGCGGCGGACCGGGTGCGGAAGAGTTCCCGGCCGGTCATTTTGCCTCCCCGCATGGAGAATACCGTAAAGGTGGTAAAGACCCCCTCCGTGGCCCAGGCGATATAATCTCTCCCCTGGGGATCAAAATCCACCATGGTGACCCCTTCGGAAAGTTCCTCGATGGCTTTTATTCCGTTTCTGATCCGGGCGGCCCGTTCAAACTGTAGTAATCTTGCCGCTTCGTGCATTTTTTGGGTAAGATCCAGGATAAGGGATTCCGCCGCCGCGCCGGACCCCCCGGCCTTTTCCGGGGAATTCTCCGCCCCTCCCAGGGTAAGGAGTTTTTTGACCTCCTCCACGTGGACCCCGTATTCTTCCGCCCCTATTTTGCCGCAGCAGGGGGCGGAACAGCGGTCGATATGGAAATACATACAGGGGGCGTCCCGTTTCCGCAGGACCCGGCATTTCCGCAGGGGGAACAACTTGTCGATAAGCTCAAGGATGGTATCCACCGCCTGTATATTGGGGAAGGGGCCAAAATACTGGGACCCGTCTTCTATAATATGCCGGGTTCTGAATACCCGGGGATATGTTTCGGCGGTAATCCGTATTACCGGATAGGTTTTGCCGTCCTTCAGGTTAATATTATATTTGGGATAATGCTGTTTAATAAGGGTATTTTCCAGAAGCAGCGCCTCATATTCATTGGAAACGATGATGGTTTCAATGGTTTTTGCCTGCCTTATCAGGGTTCTGGTTTTTATATCCTTTTCCCCGGAAAAATAGGAGACGAGCCGGTTCCTAAGCACCCTGGCCTTCCCCACATAGATGATACGGCTTTCCTCGTCCCGCATGATATACACCCCCGGTTCCAGGGGGGCGTCGCGGGCCGCGGTCTTGAGGGAAATAAAATTTTCAGAAAACCTTTCATGGTTCATGGGTATTTATACCGATATTTAAAGCTAAGGCAGGGAATTATTAATTACAAGTCCTAAACCCCTGTATGGAAATCTATGAAAAAAGCGCATATAGGCCTACTATTTTATATGGTTTTTCAAATTTCCGGTAGCCTCCATGGGATAGGGGAGAAGACCCTTGTTTTAGGGGCCTCCGCGGGCTGGAATTCCCTGGAAAGCCGTATCCGGGTAAGCGAAGTTCCTTTGCTGCGGCCCCATCCGGTCCTGGCCCTCTCCTCCGCCAGGGCCGCGGATGATCCCTCCCTGGACATGGCCCTGTCCTTTGATGAGGACAGGCCGGAGCTTTTTACGGACCGGACCGGCCATTATACCGTATTGGCCGATCCTGCCCTGGGGGCCGTAAATTACCGCCGGGCCCGGACCGGCGCGGGGGCGGCCCTTTTTTCGGGGAATACCACGGCGGAGTCCCCCTTTGGTACGGGAAATAAAAACCTGGGCAGCGAAGGGCCCTTGATTATTGTCCCCCGGAGCAGGGAGGCCCTTCTGTTTTCCAACCGCCATTTCAAGGATTTCAGCATCGAATTCTGGCTCTATCCCGCCAATATGGAAAATGGGGAACAGATCCTGTCCTGGATTTCTTCCGGGCAGAATCCCCAGGGAAACAATACCTTCCAGCGTATCCAATGTGTGGCCGCAAAAAACCGGCTCCTCTGGACCTTTCTGGACTTTTTTTCCGATCCCCAGGGGGCCGGCCAAAAGACCTTTTCTATCAGCGGTTCCCCGGTGCTGCTCAAAACCTGGAGCCATCATCTTATCCGCTTCGATTCGGATACGGGGCTCCTGGAATATCTGGTGAACGGCCGTTTAGAGGGCGTCCTCTACGTTACTTCCTCGGGCAGGGAGGGGGGGGAAGTCTATAACCCCACCGTAGGGGCCGGGGGCGTCCTGATTTTGGGCCCCCGTTTTTCCGGCCTTATGGATGAATTCAGGGTGTATAGCCGCTGCGTCGAAGGGCCCCTGCTCAACAAATACCCCCCCCAGGGGGGGCGCATAGAAACCCGGCCCATAGATTTAGGAGAGACCAACAGCAGGGTCCTTATGGTTGAAGCCGCCGGGGGCAGGACCTCCAATCCCGGCGGGATTTTACAGAACGAATATACCGGCGCCGGCAATTTCCGCTTTTCCGATAATTCGGCGATTCAGTTCTTTATCAGGGCCGCGGATTCCCCCTACCAGTGGACCGGTTCGGAATGGCGGCCCTTTGAGCCGGGGGCCGCGCTGCCCGAAAGTATCCGGGGAAGGTTTGTACAGTTTGCGGCGGTATTTTATCCCAGCGGGGATGGGGAGACCAGCCCCTATCTTGATGAGATCCGGATACAGTACCAGCCGGATACTCTTCCCCTTCCCCCCTCGGCCATTACCGCCGTCGCCGGGGATGGGGGGGTGGATCTGTCCTGGAAGGCCAGCCCCGACGGTGATGTAAGCGGATATTTAGTCTATTATGGCGTCTCCGGGGGTGAATATTTTGGCGATGGCGCCATCCTTGGAAAGTCCCCCATAGATGCGGGGAAGCGCACTTCCATCCGTATTGACGGATTGAAGAACGGCGTGCTCTACTATTTTGCGGTGGCCGCCTATGATCGGATGGACCCTGCCCATGCGGGAGAATTCTCCCGGGAGGTTTCCGCCCGGCCCCTAAGGATGATCGAATGAGCCCCTTTGATGTTCAGGATATTCTGGAACGCGCCCGGGGCTCTGCCCGGGTGGGCGATCATGATGAGGCCGAGCGGCTCTTAAAAAACTATCTCTCCAAAATGCCCAACGACCGGGACGCCCATTTGCTCCTGGGTACCACCATGGCAAGGACCGGAAAACTGGGCGAGGCCGCAGATGAATTTACCACCCTGCTGGTAAAGAACCCGCAGGATGTGGAGGCCCTGAATAATCTTGCGGTCATCTACCGCCGCCAGGAAAAACTCCAGGACGCCCTGGGGGTTCTCCTGGAAGCCATAGACATCGATCCCACCAGGGCGGAATTCCACTACAATATTGGGAATATCCATAAACAGTTAGGGAATTTAAAGGCCGCCTCCATGGCCTATTCCAAGGTGGTGGAACTGGACCCCAATTATGTCCCGGCCTACAACAATTTGGGGACCATTTATGATCAGCTCCATGAATGGGATAAGGCCTTTAATGTGTTCCGGCGGGGTCTTAGTTTGGACAGAAACAACCCCACCCTTCATTTTAATTATGGGGTTGCCCTGGAAGCCAAGGGCCGTTTGGAAGAAGCCGCCAATGAATACAAGGCGGCCCTCCGCAGCAGGCCGGGCTGGCTTGAGGCCATGAACAACCTGGGGATCATCCTGTTTAAACAGGGCCGCCATGCGAAGGCCATGGATACCTTTTCCCGCATTTTGTCCATCGATCCCTTTAACGCCGAGGCCCGGAATAACATGGGGGTCGTCCTGGCAGATCAGGGCCGTACCAAAGAGGCCATCCTGAACTATCACCAAGCCCTTGAATCGGATCCCCGGTATGTAAAGGCCGTGGTCAATCTGGAACGGCTTTTGGAGGATATGGGGAATCTTACCGGCGCCCTGGTGGAACTGGAAAAACTGGTAAAATTGGTTCCCCACAGCGCCGATATTAGGGTCCGGCTCGCCGCGCTGTATCTGAAAATGGAACGTTACCCCGAGGCCCTGGAACATGCGAAGGCCGCCATGGAATGGGACCCGGAAAATATTCAGGCCCTTAAGATTGAGGGTGCGGTACAGCGTATTCAGGGAAACGACGGGGAAGCAAAGAGAATTTTTGAAAGGCTCTTGAACCTTGATCCGGGAAATTATGGTTTTCATTTGGATCTGGCGGATATCCATTTTAAGCGAAAGGAATATAAGGAAGCGGAAGACCGGATCATGGCCTTTCTTGCCCGGCGTCCCAATGACCGGGGCGGAAAGCTCCTGCTTGGAAAACTCTATGCGGAGATGGGCAACCGGTCCCAGGCTATTCAGATCTTTGAAGACCTTGCCAAGGCGGATCCCAATGATACCGAGGCTTTGGCCGCCGCCGCGGAAATCCATAAGGAAGCGGGCTCCCTGGAAAAAGCCCTGCGTGCCGCGGACCAGCTGGTTAACCTTCAGGGAAAACGGGCCACCCCGGATGATCTATCGGACCTCAATAAATCCCTGGAATTTTACGAAAACGCGGTCAATGCCTATTCCTCGTCGGTCCAGGAAATGTGGGACCGTAATATAAAATTGATGGCCCAAACGGTGGAAGCCGAGGAGCAGCGCCCCGAAGAGGATTCCCCCCTGCTGGGGGCCGTTGAAGCCATCCCCGCGGTGGATGAAGCCATAGAGACCTTGTTTATTGAGGATATTGAAGTCCTGCCGGAGGAAGAGGAAGATGATGAGGAGCTGTTTCTGGCGGATAACATCCCCTTGGATGATGAACCCCTGCCGGATACATCCCTGGATTCATTAGCCCTGCTAGAGGATGAGCCGGCCGGTCCGGCCCATTATGAAGGGGACCCCTCTCCTGATAGATCCCTGCCTCCTCAAGCCCCCCCCCAGGAACCCGGACCGCCCCCGGAGTACCCGCCGCCCCAGTATCCGCCACCCCAGTACCCGCCGCCACCGGTATATCCGGCCCCGGAGTACCCGTCGCCGCCGGTATATCCCGCCCCGGAGTACCCGCCGCCGCCCCAATATCCGCCGCCCCGGTACCCGCCGCCGCCGGTATATCCGGCCCCGGAGTCTCCCGGGGAAATTCCGGAAGAAGACCAGGAGCCGCTCCCGGAAGAAAACCTCTTTGAGGAACTCCCCGGGGAGATTGCGCCGGAGGCGGCCCCCGAAGAGGAGCCGGCGGCGCCGGCGGCCGCAGAAGATGAAAGCCCGGCGGGGATGGCCGAAGAGGAGGCCCCGGCAGAAGAAGTTGCCGGGGAGCCGCTCCCGGAGGAAGGGCTCTTTGAGGAACTCCCCGAGGAGTTTTTTGCCCCCGAAGAGGAGCCGGAGGAAGCCCCGGCCGCAGAAGATGAAAGCCCGGCGGGGATGGCCGAAGAGGAGGCCCCGGCAGAAGAAGTTGCCGGGGAG
>JAISOR010000053.1 GCA_031275535.1 Treponema sp.
CGGAACGCCTTTGAGGTAGGGCTGCCCCTTCTGGAATGTCCCGGAATCAGCGATGCTGTTTCTGAGGGGGATATTGTAGAGGCAAGCCTTCTGACCGGGGTGGTGAAAAACATAACCACCGGTAAGACCCTCCGGGCAAAGCCCATCGCTCCGTTCTTAATGGAGATGATCCAGGCGGGGGGTCTTATCGCTATGGCTCCAAAATTAGAAACACTATGAATCTAAGGAGGCTGGGTATTGATATGAAAGTCCATGGCCGCTGTTGGAAATTCGGGGATAATATCCCCACGGATCAGATTGTACGGGTGGATAGGGCCCTTGGTACGATGGAAGAAATGGCAAAGCACGTGCTGGAAAACTATAACCCCGATTTTGCCAGGGAAGTTAAGCCCGGGGATATACTGGTGGCGGGTAAACACTTCGGCCAGTCCTCAGGACGGGCGGTGGCCCCAAAGGCTATTAAGGCAACCGGAGTGAGTATTGTTATTGTCGAGTACGCGGCCCGGCTGTTTTACCGGAACGCCTTTGAGGTAGGGCTGCCCCTTCTGGAATGTCCGGGTATATGCGACGGGGTGGATGACGGTGATATCCTTTCGGCGGATATTGAAACCGGGGTGGTGGTTAATGAAACCAAGGATATCCGGTTCCGGGCAAAACCGGTGGCGCCCTTTTTAATGGAGATGCTCAAGGCGGGGGGGCTCATCGAAATGGCTCCACGCTTAGCCGATAAGGGATAAACGCCATTATCAGCCTTGCTCTTTTTTATGGATTAGGAATCGCGGGGTGGCTGCTCTTTAAAAAAATAAAAATCCCCGCCCCGGCGATTCTTGGCCCCCTGGTATTTCTGGGGGCGGCCAGTGTTTTTGGAATGACGTTTACCCTGCCGCCACTGCTCAGACCCATACTTTCGGTAATCCTGGGCATCATACTGGGGCTTCGTTTTAACCTTAAAAACAAAGGTATATTAAAGGAGATCCTGCTGGTTTCTCTCTGGCTTTCAGGACTAACCGTTCTGGCGGCCCTGGCCTTATCCGCCCTGGAAGTAGACCCGGTAACGGCGCTGTTTGCGGCCACCCCCGGGGGGCTTACCGAGATGACCCTGGTATCCATGTCTTTTAAGACGGATCCCTTTGCGGTAGCCCTGTTACAGATGTCCCGGATGATGCTTACGGTGATCCTCATACCTTTTTTGAGCCGTCCGGTAAAGGGAAAATCCCTCCACCCAGGTGCCGGGGATACGGCGGATATGGAAAAAAACAGAAGCCGCCCTCCGGTTAAAATTGACTGGGTAGTATTAGCGGTCCTGAGCGTTCTTTCGGCATGGCTCCTGGGGATGATCCTTGTCCCCGCATCAAACATGATAGGCCCCATGCTTACCGTGGGAGCATATACCTATGTCCGGCGCCTTAAGGCCCGGATAAACGGCATTTTTCAAAACCTTGTCCAGGCAGGTGTCGGGGGTATGGTGGGGCTTACGGTGACCCGGGAAAGTATCCTCAGCTTACCTTCGTATATCCTGCCTATTGTTTGTTTGAATATCATCATCGTAGGGGGCTGCTTCATCCTGGCCTATATCCTCTGTAAAATCAGCCGTTGGGATATGACGACATGTTTAATCGCCACCGCCCCGGGGGGACTTTCGCCCATGATCCTGCTGGCTATAGAAATGGGCGCCGATGCCGACCGGGTAGTGGTATTCCAGGTACTCCGAATGGTTTTGGTATTGCTCCTTACCCCCATGATTGGCCGTTTGATAATTTAGGCGGTGAATCCCCTGCAGCTACTAATAATAGAGCGAATTTAGTTCCCTCCGGGCTACGGCTTGGGCAAAAGAGGGGCCCAGGCTGGCCAGGGAATTGAGGAGCCGGATTCCGGTTTCGCTTAGGGGTGGGCCGGAAAAACGGCAGAGGGAACCTGTAGCGGCGGCGATTGCGGCCATGATCCGCTCGTCCCGGCTTGGGCCCAGGGGGAAGATCAGGGCGGTAAAGGCGGCGAATGCCGCGCCGTCGGGATCGACCCCGATATAGCCGATGGCTTCCGCGGCGGCGGCTTTAACCAGCGGGTCCGGGTCGGTACGGCAGAGCTCCGCCAGGAAAGCTACGGTTTCCCGGGAGCCGATATAGGACAGGAGCCGGGCCGCTTCCACCCGGTAATTAACATGAACCAGGGGATGAAGCCGGGACTGATTCATAGGGGCTTCCGCTATGCTTCCGGATACTTCCATCAAATAGGCGGCATAGTCCCGTTCACGGACCCCCACCTGGCCGCGGCCTATGGCGGCGGAGATGAGTTCGAGCCGTTCCCTTATTACCGCCGGTTCATACCGGTTATAGTCCCCTGCCCAGGGGGAGGGCCGGGGATCGCCGTTGCTATAGCTGCCTTCCGCCGCAGGCCCGTAGAGGGACTGTTTCCGGGTTTTGACGGTTTCCTCCATGTGATACGCGTAGAGGACCCAGTCATTACCGCCGGAGTAGAGTATCCCCTCATCGGAGAAACTTGGGGGGACCGTTGCTCCCTGGACCCGTATGGTCCAGAGTTGTTTCCCGTCGCTTCCATAGGCGGTAGCGCCGTTTCTGGTAAGGGTATAGATTCCCCGCTCATCGTAGAGCAAAGTGGCGTTCGCGGCGGTTTCCGCGGCAGCCCCCGAACTGCCGGCATGGCTGTCCGCGGACCAAAGTATACGCCCT
>JAISOR010000219.1 GCA_031275535.1 Treponema sp.
ATCATTTCGAGGTCTGCCGGGACAGCCTGATGGCGGATTATTTTATCACCGGGGCCAACGCCCTTACCATGCGGGGCGAAATGGTGAATCTGGACTGTTCCGGCAGCCGGGTCGCCGCCATGGCCTACGGCCCCCGGAACATTATCGTGGCCGCGGGGGTAAACAAGCTCGTAGACACCCTGGAAGAAGCGATGACCCGGGTCCGGGCCATCGCCCCCATGAACTGCCGGAGGAACGGCCATCATACCCCCTGCGCGGAAAGCGGCATTTGCGCGGACTGCAATATCCCGGACCGGATGTGCAACCACCTCCTTATTACGTTCAACGGAAAAAAATTTGCGGGGAAGTATACGCTGATCCTTATCAATGAGGACCTGGGATTCTGATGGGGAGTCCGCAGGACCTGCCCGGTGCCACCGGGCTGCATCCTTTCAACATACATCAATCGCTTTCAATAAGGAGCTGTTATGCAAAAAAAAAGGGGGTGTTGAGCCGGCCTTGCCGGATGCAGCCGGCGATCCGGTGTTTGGGAGTTCGCCGGGTTTGGTGAGGCTTTGAGCCGTGAGGACCGGGGGCGCACAACGCCATTTGACATTCCCCGCCAAATCGTCTAAGATGACTATGGAGGCTTTCCCAAAACTTCAGTTTTTGGGAAAGCAGCCTTAGATTTATGGGAAAAAGCGGGCTTTAGACCGCTTTTTCAAGAGCATTTCCTAAAACCAACCGGGTTTTGGGAAATGCTCTATGGTGCGGTTTTTCAAAAATTGGTATCCGGGGCCGGTTCAAAACGGGCGGTGTTCGGGAACTTCAGTTGCTGAACAACAAGCGCTTAAAAACGGCTAACGGCGGAGCGTTTTGTAGGGCGTGCGGGCTCACCGCAGGTCAGCCCGCAACCAACCGGGTTGTCGGACAAAGACTCTTGATTGAAACGTCAAAAGCGGGGCGTGCGGCCCCTTTTGCGGGTTTTGTCTGCCGGGGAAGGGCGAATATCATGGGAATCGTTGAAAGAACAGTGAACCCCGGGGTCCTCGGTTTGCGGATACTCTGTCTTGCGGGGGCCCTTTGGGCGGCGGCTTTTGCGCCGGCGGCGGCTCAGCCCGAACCGGTGCCGGAGGGGCCCGGTTCGGGCCCGGTCTGGTTCATACCGGTCCGGGGGGACATCGAACCCTCTCTGGCGGCCTTTGTACGCCGGGAGGTCCGGAAAGCCCTGGCCGGGGACGCCGCTTTCATCGTATTCGAAATTGACACCTTTGGGGGCCGGGTGGATTCGGCCCTGCAGATAACTTCCTTTATTATGTCGATAAAAAAAGCCCAAACCGTTGCCTGGGTACAGAACAGCGACGAATCCATGGGGGTAAGCTGGTCCGCGGGGGCCCTTATCGCCCTGTCCTGCTCCCGGATCTACATGGCCCGGGGAACCTCCATAGGGGCGGCGGCGCCGGTAACCGTCGGGGCGGACGGGACCACCGAGGCCACGGGAGAAAAAACCGTCGCGGCGGTCCGGTCCCAAATGGCGGCCCTGGCGGAACGGAACGGCCATCCCCCGGGAATAGCCCTGGCCATGGTTGACCTGGATGAGGAACTCTGGGAGGTTTCGGTGAACGGCGAGATAAAGGCCCTCACCGTCACGGAGCTGGAGCGGCTTGAGCAGCAGCCCTTGGAAGGGGAGGAACCCCTCCCCGTGGTGGAGCGCCTCTCGGTGATCTCTCCCCAGGGAAAGCTCCTCTCCCTTACCGCCGGGGAGGCCTGCCGCTTGGGCCTGGCCCGGGGTTTTGCCGATGACCGGGATGCCCTCATCGCCGCCTTAGGCGCGGAAGGGCCCGTCATCGAAAGCATCCCCAGCGCGGCCGACGGGGTCCTCAGTTTCTTAACATCCGCTCCGGCACAGGCGCTTTTGATCATCCTGGGGATCGTGATGTTGTTTCTGGAAATACAGACCCCCGGGTTTGGCATTCCCGGCGTAACGGCGATCATCGCCTTTCTGACGGTGTTCGGTTCCAGCGCCCTCCTGGGGAGGGTGGAATCCCTGGAGATCATCCTCTTTCTCCTGGGGATCGGCCTCCTCTCGGTGGAGATCTTTATCCTCCCCGGTTTTGGGGTTGCCGGCATTTCCGGCCTGATCCTGATCGGCATATCCCTGCTCTTTTCCATGCAGGACTTTGTGATCCCCCGGTTTGAATGGGAATGGGATCTCCTCGGACGGAACGCGGTGGTGGTAAGCGTCGGCCTCCTGGCGGCCATTACGGGGATCGCGGCGATCGCCCTGGCCGGCCCCCGGATCAAAATTTTCGACCGCCTGACCCTTAAAACCCGGATCACCGGGACCGCCGGCGGGCCGATTCACGCCGAGGACGCCCCGTCCGGGGGGGAAGATGAAGGGCGGGAAGATTACAGCGGCTTGACGGGTAAAACCGGCATCGCCGCCTCCACCCTCCGTCCGTCGGGAAAGGTTGAAATTGACGGCCGCTTTTACACCGTGGAAGGGGACGGGATGTTCATCGAACAGGGAAGGGCCGTGGAGGTTGTCCGGGTACAGGGAAACCGGATCGTGGTAAAGGAAAAGAGTAAAGGATAAGGACAACATGAGGGGTCAGGAGCACGGGGGGAGCGATTCCCTCCGCTTCTCACCCAATCGGGACCGCTGAAAAGCCGACCGGGGTTCCCGGGGGTTCCTCATTTATCTTCATATAAGGAGTGTATTATGCTTGGTTCGTTTATTGTCATAATCCTTATCGGGATTATTGCCCTGGGTTTTTTGCTTTTGTTCTTCCGGTTTTTCGGCCTCTGGTTTAGGGCGCTGCTCTCCGGGGCCTATGTGGGGATGGGAAAACTCATCGGCATGTGGCTGCGCCATGTCAATCCCGGCGCGATCGTGGATTCCCGGATCATGCTCTCCAAGGCGGGGATCGAGGTGGCCTCGGATATGCTGGAAACCCACTTCCTGGCCCGGGGGGACGTGATGAAGGTGAGCCGCGCCCTGGTGGCGGCGAATAAGGCCAATATCCCCCTGCCCTTTCAGCGGGCCGCCGCCATAGACCTGGCGGGCCGGGACGTGCTTGAGGCGGTCAGGACCAGCGTCAACCCCAAGGTCATCGACTGTCCCGACACGGCCAAGGGGAAACACACCATCGACGCCGTGGCCAAGGACGGGATTCAGCTCCAGGTCAAGGCCCGGGTTACGGTGCGGGCCAACATCGAGCGTCTGGTGGGGGGCGCCACCGAGGAGACCATCATCGCCCGGGTCGGCGAGGGGATCGTAACCACCATCGGCTCTTCGGAATCCTATAAATCGGTGCTGGAGAATCCCGATACCATTTCCAAACGGGTGCTGGAAAAAGGGCTGGACGCGGGGACCGCCTTCGAGATCCTCTCCATTGATATCGCCGACATCGACGTGGGGGCCAACGTGGGGGCCAAGCTCCAGGCGGATCAGGCGGAAGCGGACAAGCGCCGGTTCCAGGCGGAGGCGGAAAAACGCCGGGCCGCGGCCCAGGCCCAGGAGCAGGAGATGATCGCCCTGGTCCAGGAAAACCGGGCCAAGGTGGTCCTGGCGGAGGCGGAGATCCCCCTGGCCATCGCCGAGGCTTTCCGGAACGGCCATCTAGGGGTGATGGATTATTACCGCCTCAAAAACATCCAGGCCGATACGGATATGCGGACTTCCATCGGGAGTTCCTCTCCCGCGGATAAGTAAGCGGCCCTCAAGGGAGGGGGGAAGATGGACGAGCTTTTTAACAATATATTCATATATCTCCCGATTATTCTCATTGTTCTATTCCGTGTCCTGGGGCTGCGGAACAGGCGGGCCGGTCAACGCCCACCGGCGGCCGCGGCATCCCCGGAGACACCGGCCCCGGAAAAACCGCCGGAGAAACGTCCCCGGAAGGAGCCTCCCAGGATAAGCAGGATCCCTTCGGGGGAGGTGCTGTTTCCGGAAATTCCGCCGGCCCCGGCGGTTCCGGCAAAAGTCCCGGCAGCGCGGACCGCGGAAGGGGGGTTCCCCGGAAACCTCAATTACCTTCCGGCCCTCAAGCGGGCAATGGTTTTGACGGAAATTATGGGCCCTCCCAAGGCCTTGCGGGGGGGAAGGGACGGATGCCTCGAGCCGCCCTGGGGCACGGCGTAATGCGTCCGATAGATCATTTTTTTTCCCAATTAGCCCAGGCGGAAAGAGCCCGGCAGTCCCCGGAGCTTGCCCTGGAACGGGAAACCGCGGATCGCCTGATCCATGAATTTTCCCAGCTCGTGAGGGGGGTGATCGGCGAGCCCGCAGCGGAGGACCTCTGTTTCAGAACCCTGGAACGGATCCGGGGTAAAAAACCGGAACTTTTACAAAAATTGGGGAACATCGCGGCATTTTTCCTGGGTGAATACGACGATACCCTGGCGTTGGATGAAGAAGACTGGACAGCAATACAGGAAACCCTGGAAGACGCTTCAGAAGAGATGAATATAGACACCCTCACCACCCTCATGGGAGAGCTTTTAACGGTAGGAAAACTGAAATAAAAACAAAGGGGTCAGCAACGAAGCCGCTCCAAAAAACGACCCCTTTAGAATAAACCCGCAATTACCCGCTGGATTACCAGTTGCTGTTATAACCGCCTCCCGCACTGCGGTCACGGCGGGGTTTGTCCATTGCTTCATTTACCCGAAGCTGACGGCCTTCAAATTCACGGCCGTTGGTACCGGCGATAGCGGCATTTGCTTCTTCATCGGTACTCATTTCGATAAATCCGAATCCTTTAGAATTGCCGGTTTCGCGATCAAAAATGATCTTCGCGGAAGCAACACTTCCAAAATCAGAAAACAGGTTGCGCAGACCATCTTCGGTCGTGTTGTAAGAGAGGTTACCGACATACAATTTCTTGGCCATTGAGAAAATTCCTTCACCTAGATTGAACCGGAAGTTTATGGTTAAACCGCCGATTACCGCGTCCAGGTACGCTGTTATTCACGCCCATCAACATGAGCGGTTCCATTTCTCCTTTTAGAAGAAGGGAATGCAAATAAACTTTTAACATGGAATAGAACAACCAGGGAAGAAAAACGCTATCATCGATCCTATACGGACCCGCGGACTACTGAAACCGCTTTTATGAAAGACTCTCAAAAAATATTCCTGTCATAACTACAGTATCCTAGTTTTCGACAATAGTCAAGTATTATTTGTTATTTTACGAATTTTTGTAGAATTTTATTAGGATATCGGGGAAATTCCAGGAAAAGGGCATCCGTTTTTAGCGGAATTTGGCGAACCCTTGGTTCGGCGGAAACGAAAAAGGAAGAATATCCCCCGCGAAACGGAAGGATCAGGAAAAAAGGGCTTTTATGGCGGATTTTAAATCCCCCACGGCGATGGTCTTTCCGCTCTCTTTTACCGGGGACGGCCCTTCGGCGGGCCGGTCCCGGGTGTCCGCGGCGGGGCCCAGGAAGGTTTCAAACCCCAGACTCCGGCTGGTTTTGATCCGCCCCTCCAGGCGCCTTACGGGCCGTACTTCCCCGGCAAGGGAGAGTTCCCCGGCAACGGCCGCCCGGCCCGGCAGGGAAAGGCCGGTTTTGGCGGAGTAAAGGGCGCAGCCCAGGGCAAGCTCCACCCCCACTTCGGCAATCCGAATACCGCCGGCCACGTTTATATAGAGGTCCTGATCCGAAAGCCGAAGCTTGAGGTGTTTCTCCAGGGTGGCGGCAACCCGGGATACCCGGGCGGAGTCGATCCGGTCCGAAAACACCCGGCTCATGGAACCCTTGGCGGGAACCGTCAGGGCCTGGATCTCCACCAGCAGGGTCCGGCTTCCCTCCAGGACCGCGGCGGTAGCGACCCCCGGGGGCAGTTCCCCCTCCCGGTGGATCAAAAAAAGCAGGGAGGGGTCCTCCACCACGGACAAACCCCGCTCCCCCATGGTAAAGATCCCGATCTCGTCCACCGAACCGAAGCGGTTTTTGGCGGCCCTGAGAAAACGGCAGTCCCCGTCGTTTTGCTCAAAGTAAAGTACCGTGTCCACCATGTGTTCCAGGGTCTTGGGGCCGGAAATAATCCCTTCCTTGGTAACATGGGCCACCAGGAACAGGGCGGCGTCGTGTTCTTTGACCCAGGAAATAAGCTCGTAGGAGCAGTACTTCATCTGATTTACGGTGCCTGGCACCACCCCGACTTCGGCGGTGTGGAGGGTCTGGGCGGAATCCACCATGATGATCACCGGTTTGACTGCCTCCAGGATGGTTTCGATATCCTCAAGCTTCCCGGTACAACATAACTCGATCCGGGAGGTGTTTCCCCCGGGGGGGGAATTCGGTTTTAACGGGGCGCCGCCCTTTCCGCCGGCAAAGAGGCCGAGCCTCTCCGCCCGCATCCGTACCTGGCCGACGGATTCCTCCCCGGAGATGTAGAGGATCCTCCCCCGGGTTTCCGCGGCGGCGGCGGCCTGGAGCAGCAGGGTGGATTTCCCTATTCCCGGTTCCCCCCCGACCAGGATGGCGGACCGTTTCATGATGCCCCCTCCCAGCACCCGGTCAAGCTCGGGGATGCCGCTGCCGATGCGGCCCCCTTCCTGGGGGTCCACCGCGGACAGGGGAATCGATTGGGGGGGGGCGCTCCCCTTTACCCCCGGGGCGGGGCCGGGGGTCCGGGATACGGCGGTTTCGATGAGGGTGTTCCAGTCCCCGCATTCGGGACAGCGGCCGAGCCACTTGGGCTCCTCGTGGCCGCAGGCGGAACACTTAAAGATAAAGGTCCTTTGCTTTTTCATGGGCTAACGGAGCTCCGGTGATTTCAAAACCCCCTGGGGCCAAAAACGGTATTCGTAGGTCCAGGCGGGACCCACGGAACGCCACGAATTCGGCCCCCACCAATGCCCGTCAAGGCGATCCACGGCGTGGAGCTGGCCGAAGGTATTGATCCGGCTGCCGAAAAATTCAAGGTCAATGCGGCGGGGGCCGGAGCCGGCAAGTCCCTGAACCACAAGCCGGTAGGGTGAATAGGCGATGATCCCCTTATCCTCACCATCCACCCGGACCCGCAGGAGCTGTCCGCGGTAACAGGCCGCCTCGATTTCAAACCCCTCCCCGGAACACTCCGCTTCCAGGTGATAGGTCAAATTACCGCCGTAAAAGGGAAGCCCCTGGCGGGTAATGTCCCCAAAGGCAAGGGAGCGGACCGGCCCGGTCAGGATCCCGCAGGTTCCCCGGACCTCAACCCCAAAGTCCCCCAGCAGGTAGAGGGCTTCCACGTCGATCTTCCGTCCATAGGGCAGGCGGAGGCAGAGGGTATTGCGCCCCTCCCTGATCCGGGGGAGTTTAACCCGGCGGATGCAACGGTCCACATACCAGCCTGTTACCGGACCCGCAGGTTCGTCGTTCAGGGTAACCTGGGTAATGCCGGCGTTTTCCAGGGCAAGTTCCGCCTTTGCTATCTCCAGTTGGCTTTCAAAGGTGTAGCGCAGCCCCAGGGTATGGGGAGCGGCGGCATCCGGTTCAACCCAGGGCTGGGCCACCGCATCAAGCCGCAGGGGCCAGCCAAGTTCCCGCCGGAGTATGGTATCCAGCCGCAGGATCTCCTCCTGGGGGCGGAAGGGTTCGTTGTCCAGGGCATACTCGGCCATATCCAGGAGCAGGACATTGGGCTCCCCGAGGGTGACGGGTACCGGACCGGGAAAGCGGCAGCGGGGGAGGGTCAGGGCGGGGGCGTTATACCCGTCGAGGTCCGGGGGAGATTCGGGAAGGGGGGGCCCGGCGGCAAAGTCCCCGGAGGAGCCTGCTTTGTCCAGCCTGATGAGCAGGCTGTCGTGGTCGTAGAAGGGACGGACCATAAGGGTCCACCCCCGGCTGATCCCCGCTTCCAGGGGGGTAATGTCCCCGGTTATGGTATCGTAGAGGGAAGCCCGCCATTCCCCCCGGACCCGGACCCGGACGACGGAAGCCGTGGGAATATCGGGGTTCACCGGCCGGTCCCCATGGGCGATGAAGAGCCACCGGGTAGTACCCTCCTCCCGAAGCTGGTAGAGCAGATCCCGCCGTTCCGCGCCGGAGCCGTCCCGAATCTCCACCTCCCGAATTCCCCGGAGGGCATCCAGGAGGGGCAGCCGTTCAAAACCGATAAATTCACTTTGTTCCCGCAGCTTCCGGCCGCCGTCGCCGGGAGCCGCGTCCACATACTTCGGGGCGCTTCCCAGGAGGATAAGCCGGCCCCCGGCGTTTGTGAAAGCCCTAAGCCTTTGGAGGGTGGTGGAGCGGATCGTTTCCATCCCGGGAAGGATAACCACCTCGTAGGCCATTTCCCCCACGGGGAAGCCGGCCCCTTCCCGGATGTCCGCCATGCCGCAGCGTTCCGGCAGGGTGGATTCACAGATATAGTCAAAGTCGATAAGCCCCCGCAAGAGCCAGTCGCAGAGGTCCAGAAAATTCCGGTCCATCTGTTCCCGAACGGCCTGGGTTTGCTCCCGGGGCCCCCAGTGGAGCCAATAACTCTCTATGGGGTGGATTACCCCGACCCGTACCACCGCCTTACCCCTGGTGAGGACCGAGGCGATCCGGGCGAAGTGATCCTCCACATAGGGATACTCCTTGTACCAGGGGGACTGGTAATTAAAGCTAGCCGGATAATCCCGTTTAGCTTCCCCGTTCATGGAAACCCAGGAAAGATGGGGAACCCGGACCGTAACCCCCAGGGCGGCCTGCCAATCCCCCTGGAGTTTATGCCCCCGAAAATCAAAATCCCAATTGGTAACCCCGTAGAGTTCCGAAAGCACCCCCGGGCGGCCGTATTGCCTGGCCGCGGACTGGGCCTGTTTGGCGGTGGTGAACTCCCGCCAGTCGCAGAGCATATCGATCCCCGGCAGCTGGAAAGACCGGTAAGAACGCATGGCCTCCCCCAGAAGCCCGGTCTGGCTTTCCAGGGTGGGCTCTTCGTCCATGTGGCCGGTCAGCATAAGGCCGTGTCCGGCGCACCAGGCGCCGCATTGATCGGCAAAGGCCGAGGCGAAGCGTTCGGCGATGTGGTCGTGGTAATGGTAACGGATCCGGGATATCTGCCCGCCGGGAAGCTCCCACAGGAGTTCCGGCAGGCTGCCGATGAGGTTTTCCCCGGGATAGACCTCCCGGTAGGTCTCGGCAATATCATCCGTCCAGGGGAGGATCACGTCCCGTTCTTCCCGGGCGAAATGCAGGGTTCCCTTTTGGGAAAACTGGGGTTCGTCGGTAAAAATCGCCGGGATTATGCCGCCGAAATCCCCGGCAAAATACTCCCGGTACCGCTCATAGGTTATCCGGATAAATTCCCGAATGGCCCGGGGGTCCAGGGTGTTCACATAGGTTTGATTATTGTACCAGGGGTTGGGAAGGGCGGTTTCGCTATAGGCATAGAGCTTGATCCCCCGGGCGGCTTCCCCTTCTCCTATGGAGGCATACTGCTCCAGTTCCCCCTCCTCGTTGAGGGTTACGTCAAAGCAGGCCGCAAGCCTTCCGTTTTCGGACCGGATCGCGGAGGAACTGGCGAATTTTTCCCGGCCCGTCGCGGCGGCGCTGCCATAGGGCCGCCGGGTTAAGAGGAGGTGCCTGACCCGGTACTGTTTCTGCCGGGTAACCAGCCCCCCCGCCGCCCCCGAAGGCCAGCGATCCTCATCGTAGAGCCAGGCGAGCATCCCCTCGTCCCGGGCCTTCTCCACGCAGGCCTTTACCATTTCCATATATTCGTCACTTAAATATTCGGTGGCCATACCGGTCCGAACGTGCATATGAAAACCGCCGAACCCCATCTTTTTAAGTTCCCCGATTTGCCAAAGCAGTTCATCCCGGTCAAGGCGGTTGTTCCATGCCCAAAAGGGCGTCCCCCGGTACTCGCGGGAGGGGCGTTTAAAATCTTCCGGCCTGAGCGGCTGTTCCCGTTTAGGATAAAGCATGACGACTCCTTTCCGAAAAAATCCGGTTGAAACCAGTTTCCAACCCGGTTTGACTTGGGAATGCCCCTAGGAGCCTGTTGCACTTGTGGATTTTTTGCATAGATATGCAAAAAATCCTCGATTATCGGGCTCCTTTATGCAGTTTGTAGGGTATAAAAATTCACTTTTGTGAATTTTTATACGA
>JAISOR010000232.1 GCA_031275535.1 Treponema sp.
GTTGTTATCGGTGCTTGCCACATTGGGGTCCAAGCTCATGTACTGCCGGACCTGCTCCGCCCCGGCAATCACCGAATCCAGGTTGTTACCGGAGACGATCACCACAAAACCTTCGCCCCCGGTCGCTAGGGAAAGGAGCCGGGACACCCCGCCGTTGCTCACCACGGCCTTAATGTCCGGGATGCGCCGGTTTATCCCGTCCTGCAGTTCGTTGATAAGGCGGGTAACGTGCCGCTCCCTGGACTTTGCCGGGGAGAGCTTGAGGCTGCCGTAAGCCCGGTTGGCTTCCCGCCGGGAACCGAAGAGGTCCGCCTGGCCCACCACAAAGTAGGAGGATTCAAGCTCGGGAACCAGGGCCCGGATTTCTTCTTCCAGCAGGACCACCTTTTCCCTGGTCATCTCCAGGGTATACCCCCCGGGGGTTTCCAGGGTCAGTTCCAGTTCCGCCATATCCGTCTGGGCAAGAAATTCAAAGCCCAGGATTCTAAAGGACAGCACGCTTAAGATAAGGAGGATCACGGTCCCCGTCAGAAAGGATCTTTTTGAATCCAGGGCGCCCCGGAGCAGCTTCCCGTACATCCGGGAAAGCCGGTCCATGCCTTGTTCCACCGGCGCCGCGATCCGTTGTCCGAAACTTTTGGGTTGCTCCTTTTTCAGAAAAAGCGCGCAGAGAAAGGGCACCACGATGATCGCCACAAAGAGGGAGCTGAAAAGGGCGAAGATGATGGTCCAGGCCACGTCCCGCAGGATAACCCCCGCCAGGCCGGATAAAAAGAGGATGGGGAAAAAAGCCGCCAGGGTGGTGGCGGTGGAGGCTATCACCGCTCCCCCCACCTCGTCCGAACCCAGGGACGCCGCTTCCCGCCGGTCCATCCCCGCGTCAAAATGCCGCTGGATGTTTTCCAGGACCACGATGGAGGCGTCTACCACCATGCCGATGGCGGCGGTAAGGCCCCCCAGGGTGATCAGGTCCAGGCTCGAACCCCGGGCCCAGAGCCCGATAAAGGTAAAGAGGATCGACAGGGGGATAGCCAGCCCCACAATCAGGGTGGTGTTCCGGTTGTGGAGGAATATGAAGAGGATAACCACCGCCAGGACCGCCCCCAGGATCGCCGACTGGAACACCGCGTTCATAGACAGGGAGATATGGTCCCGGTCGTCCTTGAGGTAGGCAAAGGAAAGCCCTCCGGCATATTCCTGTTCCAGCTTTCCCAGGACGCGCCGGACCTCCCGGCTTATGGCGATACTGTCCCCCTCCCGCTGCTTGGACACAAAAAGCACCAGGGAATCCCTGCCGCCGCTGATGACATAGTTGTCCCGGCGGCTCTCCTGGATATTCACCTCCGCCACGTCCCGTATATGGATGGAGCGCCCCTCCCGGATGGCAAGGACCTGATCCTCGATTTCCCCCAGGGACCGGTAGCGGCCTTCGGTTCTGATCCCCAGATGGTAGCCCTGGTAAATGCCGTCCCCCCCGGGGAGGGAAACATTGGAGGCGGGGAGAATTCGGGCGATGTCCAGCACCGAAAGCCCCGCGGCCCTGAGGAGATCGATGTCGGCGGTAATTTCCACCGCGTCCCGGCTGTCGCCGTTCATGTTCACCCGGGCAACCCCCGGGATCCGGGACAGGGAGGGGAGGATCTCATCCCGGCAGAGGGTGGATAATTCGCTCCGGCTGCCCTGGCCTTCCACCAGGATGGTCATAATGGGGAGCTGGGAGGTGCTGTACAAAAATATCTCCGGGGGGCCGCTGATGTCCTCAGGAAGTTCGTCCATGACCCCGTTGATCTTTTCCCGGATGTCGGGAATTTTGCCGTTGGCGTCTTCGTTGTAGTCCAATTCCAGGGTGATAAGGGAGGCCGAATTCTGGGAAATGGAACTCATCCGGGTCAGGCCTTCCAGGGTTCCCAGGGCATCCTCCAGGGGATTGGTGATCTCCCGTTCAATGTCCTCGGGGCCGACCCCCGGCCAGGTGGTAACCACCGCCAGGGTGGGGAGGCTCATGTCGGCGATAAGGCTGCGCCGCAGGTTCAAAAGGGCGATCAAGCCGAATACCAAAAGCACGATGAGGTTCATCAGGATAACCTTGGGGTGCCTGATGGCGTAATCGGCGATCTTCATGGGGCGGAAGCCTCCGGTGTGCCCCCCGCGGTATCGGTTTCGACAGAAAATTCCCCAAGGATATTCAGGCGCTGCCCCGGGGTGATAAAATGCTGGCCCTCCAGAATAAATTCCCCGGCCCCCCATTCCCCGGGGATCCGGAAAAATTCCTCGTTAAAGAAATCCGGAACATATTCCCGGTATTGAGCCCGCCCCTGGCCGTCCACATACCACAGGCGGTTCTGGGAACCCAAAACCCGGAAGGGGAGGTAATACACGTCCTCCCGGCTCTCCAGGACGAAGGAGACCTTGACGAACATCCCCGGCCGCAGGCCGCGGCCGGCGGCGCCGGGAATGGCGTATTCCACCAGGAAGCTCCGGGTTTCCGGGGACACGTAGGGGGCGAGGCTCAGGGGCTCAAGGCGGAATTCCTCATCCCCCAGGGCGGGGACCCGGAGCCCCACGGGGATATCCTCCCAATGTTCCGCGAAAAAACGGTAGTGCAGCTCCGGGACCGACGCCTGGATCCGGAGATCCTCCAGGTCGCCCAGGGTTGCCAGGGGGGTTCCGGCAGTGACCAGGCCGCCCTGGGTGCTGTGGCGGATCAGGACCACCCCGTCTATGGGGGAGCGGATCAGGGTATAATCCCGGTTGAGCTGGGCCAGCTCGTATTGGGCCTTGGAGGATTCATAGGCGGTCCGGGCCTCCTCGTATTGCTGCCGGGTAACGGCCTGGCCGGCGTACAGGGCGCTGATCCGCTGCCAGGTGGATTGGGCGGTGGAAAACGCCGTCTGGGCCTGGAGGTAGGTCAGGTCGTAGGGGGCGGAATCAACCTGGGCGACCACCTGATCTTTGGCCACCGGCGAGCCCGGCTCCGCGTCCAGGAACAGCAGGGTCCCCGCGACCCGGGGCACCAGGGTGAGGAGCCGGCCGGTTTCCACCCGGCCGCTCAAGGCGATGCTTTTTTCGATCCGCCCCCGGCGGGGACGGACCGTTATCACCGGGGCCAGAAATTCATCCGGCCCCTCGGCGGTTTTTTGCAGGATAACCCAGCATACCACCACCAACAGGAGGATCAAAACGAAAAAAATCCCGAGTTTAAGCGGGGAAAACCGCCGCTCCCTGCCGGAATTCATCTATGCAAAAAACCTCCTTTGGGCTACATTTTTTTATCATGATGGAAAGCATATTCAAAAAGCAAAAAAACCACAAGACCGCGCCGGAAATGCCATGAAACCACGGTTTTCCCGCTGGATCCTGTGGTTTCTGGTTTTTGCGCGGCCCCTGGCCGGTCAAAACGCCCCGGATGAGCCCTGGGACCGGGACCGGCTTGTGTCCGCGGCCCTGGCGGGAAACAGCGCCTACCTTTTGTCGGAAAGCCGGGGCCGGGAAGCCCGGTCGGTCCTCTCCGCCGCCAAAGCCGCCCGCCTGCCGGTGATACGGTTCAGTTCCGACCTCAGTTATCTGATCAACCCCCCGGGGATCACCATCAAAACCGGGACCCTCTTTCCCGGGGGCACCATCCCCATAGGGACCGGCGCCCCCTCCATGCCTCCTGCCGGCCTTCCCTTCCCGGCCCTTCCGGAAAAGGACACCGCCATACGGCTCAGTGAAAGCACCCAATACGAATTCAGCCTCAGCCTGGAGCAGCCGGTTTTCACCTGGGGGCGGATCCACAACTCCGTCAAAGCCGCGGATCTGGGGAGCCGGGCCGCGGCGCTGGAGACGGAACAGGAAAGGCGGAATATCCGGACCGCCCTGGACGGCCACCTCTATACCCTGGGGTTTTTGACGGAAATCCGGGAACTGCTGGCGGAACAGCGCCGCTATGCCCAACGGCTCTCCCTTATCTCCGAAGAGAGTTACGCCGAAGGCTTCCTCCTCCAGGGGGACCTCCTTTCGATCCGGCTCCTGTCCTCGGAACTTACCCTGGGGGATTACCGGATCATGGAGGCCTGGGACTCGAGTTTCCAGGCGGTCAAGACCCTCACGGGCTTGGAGGGCCTTACCCCGGCCCAGATTAAAGCGCCCTCCCGGGAGGGCCTCGGCCGGGACAGCCTGAGCTTTTCCCGGGAGGACAGCCGGCGGCTCCTCGCCAGGGCCCGGGCGGAGAACGTGGGGCTCAAGCTCCTTGCCCTCCGCAGCCAGGCCGCGGATCGGCTCCTCGCCGCGGCCAAGGGCCAATACTACGGCAAGCCGGAGCTGGGGCTCTTCCTCCAGCTGACCTACAGCGGGCCGGATTTTCCCTTTGTCCAGCGGGGCTGGAAAACGGACAACAACCTCAGCCTCAGCGCCACCCTGGGGATCCGGAGCCTCCTCTTTGACGGGGGGAACGTCCACCACACCATACGGCAGAAGGAAGAGACCCTGGTCCAGGCCCGGCTTGCCGAGGAGCAGAGCCGCCGGGAGTTGGAGGAATATCTGGAAAAAACCCTCCTCAGCCTGGAAGTATCCGCCCGCAGGCGGGAATACCTCTCCCTGAAAATAGAGGCGGCCGCGGTCCGGAAGGACACGGCGGAGGCCGCCTGGAAAAGCGGCTACGGGGAAGAGGGGGACTACCTGACGGAGGAGATCTCCTGGCGGCAGGATCGGATCTCCCTGCTCCAGGAGGAACTCGGCGCCCTGGTTACCGCCCTCCAGCTTGAAAATGTGGCGGGTATGTGAGGCAGGCGGCCCCAAACACAGAATGCCTTCCGCTGCCGGAAGGCGCCTAGTACCACGTAACGTCTAAATATTTACTCAATAATCTGTGGGTAAAGCCGTTTGAGTTTGATGCGGGCATCCACCGTGGTGAAGTGCCAGTCCACCCCCTTTTGTTTCCGGTTCCG
>JAISOR010000242.1 GCA_031275535.1 Treponema sp.
ATTATACTAAGAGATATATACCCCCGCCGGGCCGCTTACGCAAGCTGTTTTTTTAAAAAAACCTTAGGTTGTTGTAAAATACTACAAAAAATCATATATAACGACAAAAACCAGACAGGACAAAAGCCCTTACTGCTTATCCGGGATACTCTAAATGAAAGTACACCGGTACGGTGGGGGAATTTCTTGGGGTCCTGTCCGTGTAAAGCCATAGGGACCCCCGGAGGGTCCCCCTATGGTTTACACCGGACCTTGGTCTGACAGACCTTGGTCTGATGCCACCCCACCAGGTTTTTCTCCACCGTACCGGTGCATTTCTCCGGAGTATCACGGATAAACCCCAAAATTTGCCCGGCCTTTTCCTTAATATAGGGGGAAAAGGCCATTCCCAGGAGGGTCCCCCCTATGGCTTATGGCGCCAGGCACCGTCTGGAGAGGGCACCAGCCCGCCCCTCGCCGCATTCACTCGCCGGGCCGCCCTCCACCCACCTCACTCCCCACCCTTCACACTTTCTATTGGGCGGGCTATCTTTGAATCATGGCCATAGAGATGATTGCCGCCGCCGATGATGAGGGCCGCCGGCTGGACCGGCTTCTGCGGAAGGCCCTTCCGGAACTGCCCCTTTCGGCGGTCCACCGGCTTTTACGGAAGGGCCGGGTCTTGGCGGACGGCGTACCGGCAAAGGCCCCGGACCGGATAGCCGCGGGGACGCGTATACAGGTCCTGGATGGACCGGGAACCCTGCCGCCCCCGGCGGCGGCCTCAGCGGGAGGGCCGTCCCCTGCGCCGGGGAAGCCTTCCCCGCGGCCCTCCCGGCGCCCCCTCCGGCCGCCTCCCCGGACCCCGCCGGACATCCTCTGGGAGGGGGCGGGGCTCCTTATCGTGAATAAGCCCCCGGGGATCGCGGTCCACGGGGAAGGAAGCCTGGAATCCCAGGTACGATCCTACCTGGCCGGGCGGCTCCCCCCTTCCCTCTCCTTCCGGCCCGGACCCCTCCACCGTCTGGACAAACCCACCAGCGGGCTTGTTGTTTTTTCCACCTCCCTGGAAGGGGCCCGGTATTTCAGCGCCCTTATCCGGGAAGGGGGGGTAAAAAAACGCTACCTTGCCCTGGTAGACGGGATAATCGGGGAGCCGGAAATCTGGGAAGACCTGCTCCTCCGGGACGGGCCGGGACGGAAGACCCTGGTCGTCCCCTGCTCCGGACCGGAAACCAGGGAGGCCCGGACCAGGGTTTTTCCCCTGGCGGCGTCGGGGGCCCATACCCTGATCCTGGCGGAAATCGATACCGGCAGGACCCATCAAATCCGCGCCCAGGCCGGGGCCCACGGGCATCCCCTCTCGGGGGACGGGAAATACGGGGGAAGCCCCTGCCGGGACGGGCTGCTGCTCCACGCCCATAGCCTGGAATTTCCCCTCCCGCCGGGGGACTCCCCGCCGGAAAGGATCCGCGCCCCGGTTCCGGCGGCCTTCCGCCGCAGGATCGGGCTCCTTTTTAAAAAGAAAATCGCAAAATCCCCGGATAGCTACTCCCAGGACCTCGCTCTTGATGATATAATAAGATGATGTTTCGCGATCTTTTTTTGACCCTGAGGGGCATCAAAACATACGCCCTTATCGGCGAAAGCGGTACCGGCAAGAGTTTCCGGGCCAAGCTTGTGGCCCAGAAATACGGCATCGATTTTATCATCGACGACGGGCTCCTGATCCGGGATAACCGTATCCTGGCAGGACATTCGGCAAAGAAAGAAAAAACCTTCCTTGCGGCCGTAAAGGTGGCCCTTTTTGACGAAAAGGGGCAGCGGGACGAGGTGGCCCGGAAATTCCAGGGGGAAAAATCCAAAAAGATCCTTATCCTGGGGACCTCGGAAAAAATGGTGAATAAAATTGCCGCCCGGCTGCAGCTACCCCCGCCGGCCAAGATCATCAAAATCGAAGACATTGCCTCCCAGGAAGACATTGAACGGGCCATCAGAACCCGGAAAATCGAGGGTAAGCATGTTATTCCGGTCCCCTCTATCGAGGTTAAGCGGAATTATCCCCATATCTTTTACGACGCCATCAGGATATTTATGCGTAAAAAGGGGTCCGCCGCCATAGGCCCCACGCCCAAGGTGCATGAAAAATCCGTGGTCCGGCCGGAATATTCAAAACGGGGTAAGGTGATTATTTCGGAAGCGGCCTTGAGTCAGATGGTTATTCACTGCGTAGATGAGTATAATCAAAATATACGGATTAAGAAAATTGTAGTAAAGGATGATGAAGCGGGTTACCGGCTGGTTATCACCATCGACGTGCCCTATGGGACCCAACTGGGGGGAAATATCCACGAACTTCAGCAATATATTATAGATAATATAGAGAGATATACGGGAATTCTTATTGAAGAAGTGAATATAATTATAGATAAATTCATCCAATCATGATACCAGGAGAAGGTAATGAAAAAACAGAGGGGAATATTCGTTTTGGTTTTATTCACCGCGGGGAAGCTATGGGCGCAGAGTACCCCGGTTCCTCCGGAAATGGCCAGGGTAAGGGGCCAATACTATGAGATCAGTTCCGAGGGGGATGTGGCGGATGCGGCGGCCCTGGTTAAGGAATTGGAACTGCGTATGGGGGAATACAACCGGCTTTTTCATTTTGATCCTTCGGCCATAGCCGCACCCTTGCAGGTCAGGGTTTTCAAAAGCAAGGCCAACTACGACGCCTATGTCTCCGCCCGGCTGGGGAGAACCCGGGATGGGGCGGTGTATCTGCACTATAACCAGGTGGAGCGGCGGGAGTTGATCATCCACCGGGGAAGCCCGGATGAGGCGCGGATGCTTGCCCATCAGGCCTTTATCCAATACTTCAGGGCCCTTATCCCCAATCCGCCGGCCTGGATGCGGGAAGGCTTTGCCATTTATTTTAATACCCTGGGATTCGACAGCAAAAGCGGGGAACTGACCTACGAAGAAAATCTCGCATGGCTTGAAACGGTAAAGAACCTGGGGAACCAGGCCCCCTCACTACGGGCCGTACTCCTGGCCGATACCGAAGGGATCCCCGACAATTTCCAGAGCGTTTCCTGGGCGCTGGTTTCTTTCTTTTTGAACAGCGGCGGGGAGAACTACTTTCGGGCCCTGACCGAAACCTTCATGGTCCTTTCCCCCGCGGCCTCCGCGGCGGCTAACGGGGACGCGGTGATGAAGCGCCTCTCCCTCTGGGTCGATCCCGACACCCTCACCGCCGATTACCGGGCCTACCTAATCTCCCGGAAAACCTTCGCGGAACTCCTGGAAGCGGGCCAAAAGGCCTACGGCGCCAAAGATCCGGTAAACGCGGAACTCAACTTTATAAACGCCCTGAATCTGCGGCCCACCCATTACGCCCCCTACTACTACCTGGGGCTGCTGGCCTACGAAGAACGGAACTACGACATGGCGGAGCAGTACTACCGCTCGGCCATGCAATACGGGGCGGACCCCGCTTTGGTCCGGTATGCCCTGGGGCTAAACGCCGCTTCCGCGGGCCGGCCCGCCGAGGCCATAGAGTACCTGGAACAAGCCGCCGCGGCTTCCCCGGAGCGGTACCGCAGCCGGGTGGAAAGCCTGATCCGGCGGCTTCGGTAAGGGCCAGCCCTGGCGCCGGGCTCTACGGGGCCGGGGCTGGGGGCGGGCCTTTCCGGGGTCTGCGGCGGCGGCGTTTCTTCTTAGGCTCCTCTTCCGGGACATCCCGGAGCCCCCGGTTCTGCCCCTGGTCTTCGGCTTCCGCCAGCCGGGGCTTGCCGCGGTCAAAAAAGTGGGACTTCTTGATGCTTATGCCATGTTCCCCAAAGATCAAACGCACCGCCTGGTCCAGCTGCATCCGGGGAGGATTCATGGGCAGGACAAAGCGGCGGCCCGCTAAAAAGGCGTTTTTGTAATTCTCCGTTATCCCCGCGTCCCAATCTATAAAATCTTCCAGGTAATCCCGGATCAGAGCCGCCAGGGCGGCGCCGGGGCTGCCCGTTTCTCCGTTTTGGTTTAAATCAGCCAGGCCCTTTATATACCGGGAGCGGAAATCGCCGTTTTCCTTCAATAATTTTGAGGCATTGGGCTGGAGATATTCGTACAAGCCCAGGGACTCCAGGGCCTCCACGATATGGGAGGCATCGGAGGAATGGATGATCTTAATTATCTCCTCGGTCAGCCGGGAGGGGGATACCGGCGTAAGCAGGGGGGCCTGTTTTTTTATCTTCCACCGCACGCGCAGGGGAAGCTTAAACCCCACCAGG
>JAISOR010000259.1 GCA_031275535.1 Treponema sp.
AAAGACAATCCCGCGCCTTCCCTTCCGCAACACTGACAACGGCGCCCCCCAGTGAATGGCCCGCCAGGACCAGGTTCCGCAGTCCGCGCTCCCTGATGTATGACACCACATAGTCTGCGTAGCCTTCAAGACCCGAATCGAAGCACGGAATATCCGTATCGCCGTGTCCCGGCAGATTGATAGCATAATAATCGAAATGTCTTGCCAGCATCACCGCGCTAAAGTTGTCGTGGTAACTGCCGCCAAATCCGTGGATGAACAGGAACGTCCCGATCTTCTTGCCGGTACAGGGGATGAACTGCTCCTCGAACCCTTTTGTGGTTTGTTTGCTCATAGCTTTACCATACCATTATTTCTTTACCGCTTCTATTATCTTTGGAACAGCCTCCGATTTACTTACCGCAATGATACACTACCCAGAGGGTCTCCTGCGTCAAAGCCCTAAGCGGTACTGCCAAAGACCGAATTATAAAGGGCGAATCCCCCCGAGAGGTTATATACCTCAAATCCGTTCTGAGAGAGGATCCGGGCCGCGATATACCCCCTAAGGCCGATCCGGCAGATTACATAAACCGGTTTGCCGGTATCCAGTTCCTTTATCCTGTCCCTGATATGATCCAGGGGCATATTCATAAAACCAGGGATAGTCCCCCGGGCATATTCTTCCGCGGTTCGTACATCCAGCAAAGTGGCGCTGCCATCCTTCGGCAGGGCGTCCACATCGTGCCAATGGAAGACCCGGACCTTTCCTGTCATGATATTTTCCGCCGCAAATCCCGCAATGTTCACCGGGTCCCTGGCAGAAGAATAGGGCGGCGCGTAACAGAGTTCCAGCCGGGTAAGATCGAATATGGTCATACCCGCGCGGATGGCGACGGCAAGGACATCGCACCGTTTATCCACGCCGTCAAACCCGACGACCTGCGCCCCCAGGAGCCTGCCGTCTTTCTTTTGGTAGATGATCTTGATCGCCATATTCTCCGCACCAGGATAGTACCCCGCATGGCTGGGAGAATAGGTATAGGACTTGTCATAATCATAGGCCAGCTTCTTTGCGGTCCTCTCGTTCATGCCGGTCATGGCCACGGTCATATCAAATATTTTCAGGATGGCCGAACCCTGGGTCCCGGCATACAGAGCATTGAGTCCGCAGATGTTATCCGCCACGATCCGTCCCTGCTTGTTGGCGGGCCCCGCCAGGGGGCTAAACTCCTTCTTGCCGCTCACAAAGCCGGTTACTTCCGCCGCATCGCCCAGGGCGTAAATGGCGGGATCGGAGGTCCTCATATCGGGGCCCACGATGATACAGCCCCGCTCATTCAGGGCCAGCCCCGCGGCTCCGGCAAGACCGCCTTCGGGCCTGACCCCCGCAGCCATAATGAGCATATCGGAGCGGAGTTCCCCTTCATCCAGAAAAACCCGCAGGGCGCCCCCTTCTTCGGCCAGGGATTTTACCTTGTTGTTGAGGATAAGCCGCACTCCCTTTTGCCGTATATGACGATGTACGGCGCAGATCATCTCGTAGTCTACGGGGGGGACAATCTGATTGAACATCTCCACCAGGAAGACCTCAAGCCCCGCGTCCCGCAGGTTCTCGGTTATTTCCACACCGATGGAACCGCCGCCCACCACAACCGCGCTCGCCGGGCCGGCGGCGGCAATATACTCTTTGATCCGTAAGGCGTCCCGCAGGCTTCGCAGGGTAAAGATCTTATCCGAATGGATGCCTTCTATTTGGGGAACCATAGGTTCCGCCCCCGGGGCAAGGATCAGGGTATCGTAGCTTTCCGTATAGGTCTCGCCGGTCCCGAGGTTCTTTACCACCACGTTCCGGGAGGACCTGTTAATAGAAAGCACCTCCTGGGAAACCCGTACATCCACCCGGAAACGTTCATAAAAACTTTCCGGGGTCTGTAATAGCAACTCATCCTTATCGGTGATGGTTCCCCCGATATAGTATGGAAGCCCGCAGTTGGCAAAGGAAATATACTCCCCCCGTTCAAAGAGGATAATCTCCGCCCTTTCGTCCAATCTGCGTAACCTGGCGGCCGCGGAAGCGCCCCCGGCCACGCCGCCCACTATCACTATCTTAGCCATATTTTTTCCTTTTTACGATCCCGCATCCTTGGCAGGCTGAATTGTTCTATCATAAAGAACCCATAAGTTCCGCATACAGGCGGTAGTTCTCCCGGTCAAAACAAACGAAGATGACCCTGCGGATCCCCGGTGTTTCCCGCAGGCCCTCCTGCACAGAAGCCAGGGCAATCCTGGCGGTCGCGTCTTTGGGGTAGCCGTAGACCCCGGTGCTGATGTTGGGGAAGGCTATGCCGGCAAGACCCGCCTCCTGGGCAAGGAAAAGGCTCTTCCGGTAACAGGAAGCCAGAAGCTCCGCCTCCCCCCGGCTGCCGCCCTGCCAGACCGGACCCACGGTGTGGATCACCCTTTTACAGGGCAGCCTGCCCGCGGCGGTGATCACCGCCTCTCCCGGAGGACAGGCGGCCCCCTCCCCCCGGCGGGCGGCGATATTCCGGCACTCCGCCAGAAGTTCCGGCCCCGCGGCCCGGTGAATGGCGCCGTCCACGCCGCCGCCCCCCAGGAGGCTCGAATTTGCGGCGTTCACAATGGCGTCCACCTTCAGTCTGGTTATATCCCCCTGGATAAGTTCTATTGCGGCCATAGCCATCCCCCTGTCTTTACTAGTAAAAAACCAAAGATCAATATACTATACAGTATTACCACTTTTTTTCGGAGGATGGAATGGCTTTAATCGGGATGAAAAACGCGATTGTGGAAATTGACGGGGATGAAATGACCCGGGTACTCTGGGCCCTGGTCAAGGAAAAACTGCTCCTTCCCTATGTGGATCTCAAGACCGAATACTACGATCTGGGCCTTACAAACCGGGACGCCACGGGGGATACGGTTACCGCCGAATCCGCCAGGGCCATCCTCAGGCTTGGGGTGGGGGTAAAATGCGCCACCATCACCTCCAACGAGGCCCGGAAGGCCGAATACAAGCTAAGGAACCTGCATCCCAGCCCCAACGCCACCATCAGGGCCATTCTGGACGGTACGGTATTTCGCAAACCCATTGCCATTTCCCGCATCAAGGCCAGCGTTTCTACCTGGAAAAAGCCCATCGTTATCGGGCGGCACGCCTATGGGGATGTGTATAAAAACGCCGAGATGCGGATCCCCGGCCCGGGCAGGGTGGAGCTGGTGTATACCGGCGAGGGGGGCAAAGAAACCCGGACCCTGGTGGCGGATATGAAGGGTCCCGGTATTGTACAGGGTATACATAACATGGATGAATCCATCAGGAATTTTGCCCGCTCCTGTTTCTTATATGCCCTGGATGAAAAGCTTCCCCTCTGGTTCGCGGCCAAGGATACGATTTCCAAGATCTACGACGGCCGGTTCAAGGACCTGTTCAATGAAATATATGAGTCCGAATTTAAGGAAAAGTGTAAAGCCGCGGGGATTTCTTATTTTTATACCCTTATCGACGATGCCGTGGCCCGGGTAGTCAAGGGCGAGGGGGGCTTTCTCTGGGCCTGCAAAAACTACGACGGGGATGTGATGAGCGATATGATCGCCAGCGCCGCGGGAAGCCTTGCCATGATGACCAGCGTCCTGGTCTCCCCCCTGGGGGCCACGGAGTACGAAGCGGCCCACGGTACGGTACAGCAGCACTATTACCGCTGGCAGAAGGGGGAACGGACCAGCACTAATCCGGCGGCCCTGATCTTCGCCTGGACAGGAGCTTTGGCAAAACGGGCAGAATTGGACGGCACCCCGGACCTGGCGGCCTTTGCGAAAGGGCTTGAGCAGGCCACCCTGCAAACCATCGAGGAGGGGGAGATGACCGCCGATCTGGCGCGCCTGGCGGACCCCGCCCCGGCCAAGGCCCTGGACTCCTGGGAATTCGTGGAGGCCATAGCGAAACGGCTTCAGGGCTAAGAGCGTGGACAGCATCCCGTAAGGCCAAAAATAACCACGCCGGTTTTCCGCGGGTTTTACATAAACGGTATCCATGCTATAATTAAGGCAGGGAGTT
>JAISOR010000281.1 GCA_031275535.1 Treponema sp.
TCATCCCTGGGGGTGGTTTTTATCACCTGGAGAAGCAGGCTGAGAAATGAAAAAAGGGAGCTATTGTCGCTTTGGGAAGCCGGTTCTTATAATGAGGCCTTTGAGCTAAGCGGCCGGAATCTTGAAACGAATCCGATGGATTATTTTCTCCTAAGGGTCCATGGATTCTCCGCCTACCAGCTTGCGGTGGCCCAGATCAACAATTTTGACACCCTTAGATTTATTGACGAATGTATCTGGTCCCTCAGAAAAGCCCTTTTGGCCGCCGATAGCGCCCGGGATGGGGGGCTTTACTATGTATTGGGGAAGGCCTATTACTATAAGGGGCCCGGTTATGCGGATCTGGCCGTCAGGTTTCTGGAAGAAGCCCGCCGGGCGGCCTATAATGCCGGGGATATTCCCGAGTATCTGGGGCTTGCCTATGCGGCGATCCGCGATTTTCGGAACAGCGTGGCGGCCTTTTCCCTGGCATTGGATCCGGCGGATAGTCAACTGGGGGCCGATCCATCGGGCGCTTATGGGGAAGAAGGGGGGATCCCCGCAGATCTGCTGCTCCTGTCCATTGCCCGTTCTTATATAGCATTGGGGGAGCAGGACACGGCCAGGGCCTATCTGGTGCGTTGTATGGAAACGTCCAGGGATGCCAATGCCGTTATTACGGCCCGGCTTTTATTAGGCGGTATCTTTATGGAAACCGGCGGTCTGGCGGAAGCGGAGGCCCAGTATCTTGCGGTCCTGGAAATGGATGAGGAGAACGCTGAGGCCCATTTTCAATTGGGTGAATTATACGTTTTGGGGGGAGACCCGACGAGGGCCAGGGCCGAATGGCGCCGGGCGGTACGGATAGATCCCGCCCATGGGCCGGCCAGGGCACGGCTTAATATGTAAAGGGAGGAACAGTATGTTTGGACGTAATTCTTCGGATATTGGTATCGATCTTGGGACCTGTAATACCCTTATCTATATACGCGGGAAAGGCATTGTTATTAACGAGCCGTCGGTGGTCGCCGTTGAACGGGGTACCAAGAAAGTGATGGCCGTAGGGGCGGATGCGAAGCGGATGCTCTGGAAAACCCCGGGTAATATCATCGCCATCAGACCCATGCGGGACGGGGTCATAGCGGATCTGGAATCCACGGAAAAGATGATCCGTTATTTCATCTCCAAGGTCCTGCCCCGGTATCGCTTTATAAAGCCCCGGATGGTAATTGGCATTCCCTCCTGCATAACCGAGGTGGAACGCCGGGCCGTGGAAGAAAGCGCCTATAAGGCCGGCGCCCGGGAGGTGATAGTTATTGAGGAGAGCCTCGCCGCCGCCATCGGGGCGGATATTCCCATATTTGAGCCCGCGGGACACATGATCTGTGATATAGGGGGGGGAACCACGGAAATTTCCGTTATCTCCCTGGGGGGCATGGTGGTTACCAACGCCATCCGCCTTGGGGGAGACGAGTTTGACGAGGCCATCATCAAACACGTCCGCAGCGTCCATAACCTTATCATTGGGGAACAGACCGCCGAGCGGCTTAAAATAGAGATAGGAAACGCCTCCCCGGATAAGATCATCGAAAAGGTGGAAATTAAGGGAACCGACGCCATCACCGGGCTTCCCCGGAGGCTCGAGATAGATTCGGTGGAGGTCCGGGAGGCCCTAAAGGATCCCATAACCCAGATCATCGACGAAATAAAGGCAACCCTGGGCCAGACCCCGCCGGAATTGGCGGCGGATATTGTGGAACGGGGTATTGTGATGACCGGGGGCGGCTCCCTCCTTAAGGGTTTACCCAAGCTTATTTCTAAAGAAACGGGGGTTCCGGTTATTTTGGCGGAACACCCCCTCGACTGCGTGGCCCTGGGGGCGGGGAAGTATTTTGAAAACGCCAAGGGCTTCGACAATACCCACAGCATCTACGATAACCTGGACTAAAGTTCATGCGGAATTTTGGAGACCGGAAACAGAAGAAACGGGTTAACGCGGACGCCTATGTTTTTGCGGCCCTTAGCCTGGTTTCTTTTTCGGTCCTCCTCTTTTCGGCCCGCAGTTCTGTGATCGATTTCAAAAACATGGGGCTTTCCCTGTTTTCCGGCATCCGGGGCGGTATCCACGGCGTCTCATCCTTTGTGTCCCGAACGATCCTCTCCATCCAGGAACTGGCTACCCTCAGGCGGGAATATGCGGAACTGACCGGCCGGATGACCCGGTACGAGCAGATCGAGCGAAGCGCCGCCGAGATACGGCAGGAGAACAACCGGCTCCGGGAACAGTTGGGGTTTTCGGAGGTCCTGCGCTTCAGGCATATCCCCGCGGAACTCATCGGCCGGGACCCGGATAACCTTTTTTCAGCCTTTGTCGTCAACAAGGGGAAGCAGGACGGCGTGGCCAACAATATGCCGGTTATAGCCTATCAGGATGGGATCCAGGCCCTGGCGGGGAAGGTTATTCAGGCGGGCCAGTTTGAAAGCCTGGTGATGCCCGTATATGACATGAGTTTTTATGTCTCCGCCCGCCTTTCGGAGTCCCGGTACGAGGGCCTGGTAGAAGGCCAGGGGAGGCCCGAAGCGCCCCTGCTGATGCGGCTGATCCGCAAAAGGGCCCGGGACGAGATCAACTTTGGGGATATTATTGTTACCAGCGGCATGGGAGGGCTGTATCCCGCCGGAATCAATATAGGCCGGGTAAGCAGGATCCTGTACGAGGAGTATGAAACCTCTATGGAAGTCGAATTGGAGGCTTCCATTGATTTTTCCCGGCTTGAATACGTATTTGTTATCGATGTGGAGCCCCGGCGGGGGGCCGAATCCCCAGGCGATACCCTGACGGAGCAGGTCCCGAATGGTTAAAAATAGTATATGGACGACCCTGTTTATCCTCTTAGCGGCCATCCTCCAGTCAACCCTGCTTTCCCGTCTGGCGGTATATCATGCGGTCCCCGATCTTGCCCTGGGCATTTTGGTGTTCTGCGCCTACGTCAACGGCACCATGACCGGGCAGCTTACGGGTTTCTTCTCCGGCCTTTTGATGGATTTTCTTTCCGCCGCTCCCCTGGGGCTTAATGCCTTTATCCGCACCATTTTGGGCGCCGGCCTGGGACTGATGAAGGGAACCTTCTTTTTGGATGCCTTCTTCCTTCCCATGGGTCTTTGCGCCGGGGCGACCCTGCTTAAAGCGGCGCTGCTTTTTCTGCTCCACCTCTTATTCGCCGACGCCGTACCGGCCTATTCCCTGCTGACCCCTGCTTTATGGGTCGAACTTCTCTTTAATACCCTTTCGGCTCCCCTCTTATTCGGGCTCCTGAAACTGTTTAGCTCCCTGCTTGTTGAACGGAGGGAAATCTGATGGCCTCCCTGTTCCCCATAGGTCCCGACGAAGCGGGGCCCGAAAAACGAATCAGGATGCTTCAGTTTATTTTTATATTTATTTTTGTTATATACACCTTTAGGCTTTTTAGCATGCAGATCCTGAGCGGTGAATTGTACCGTTCCCGGGCCCAGGATATTTCCCGGAGAACCACGGTTATTCCCGCCCAGCGGGGGGAAATATACGACCGTAATTTCAATCAGCCCATGGTACTCAATACGGATTCCTTCGCGGTAAGCATTACCCCCGCGGAGGTTCCCCAGGGGGAGATTCAGGAGCTTATCACCCGGGTTGCGGCCATCCTGAATATTAACCGGGAACAGATTGAGGAAAAGATACCCTCCCAGTATTATTACCTCTATCAGCCGGTGGAGGTAGCGGCCAATGTTCCCTTTAGCGCCATTGCCGCCCTGGCGGAACAGGTGGATTCCCTTCCCGGTATTTCCTGGCAGTCCAAGCCCATGCGGAATTATGTGGAAACCGGGAGCCTTTCCCATATCATCGGCTACGTGGGCAACATTACCCGGGATGAACTTACCATGCTCTATAACCGGGGGTACCAGCAGGGCGACGTAATCGGAAAGGCGGGCATAGAACGGCAATACGATGAGCTGCTGCGGGGAAAGGAAGGCCGGGAGACCCGGACCGTCGATGTCCGGGGCAGAAGGATAGGGGATACCAATGCCATCCGGGAGTCTCCGGTCATGGGGAAAAACCTGGTCCTTTCCATAGATCGCTCCATCCAGACCTTGGCCGAAAAGGCCCTGGGGGAACGGATAGGAGCGGTGGTGGTGACCCGGCCCGGCAATGGTGAAATCCTGGCCATGGTTTCCTATCCCTGGTACGATCCCAACCTGTTTAACCGCAACGATATGAACCTCGAATATCAGGCCCTGCTGGACGATCCCAACAAACCCTTTATAAACCGGGCCATACAGTCAAACTATCCCCCGGCCTCGGCCTTTAAGATCCTTATGACCACGGGGATTTTGGCGGAAAATGCCTTTTCCCCGGATCAGACCATCGATTGCCTGGGGGAAGTTACCTATGGAGACCGGCTCTGGCGCTGCCATATCCGCAAGCCCGGCCACGGGCGGCTCAATCTGCAGCAGGCCATGGCCCAATCCTGCGATATTTATTACTGGGCCGTGGGAACGGAGTATCTGGGGGTTGAGCGGATCATCTCCTATGCCCGGGAATTCGGCTTTGGGGAGCTTACCGGGATCGACCTCCCCGGCGAGATAGCCGGGTTTATTCCCACCCCCCAGTGGAAGGAGCGCCGCTTCCATGAACGGTGGCTTGGGGGGGATACCATGAATATGTCCATTGGCCAGGGCTATACCCTGGTTACCCCCATTCAGATGGCCAATATGGTATCCATGGTGGTCAATGACGGCATTGTCTATCAACCCCATCTGCTCAAGGAAATTCGGGACCCCGTTTCAGGGGCGGTGGAAAGAACCGTGGCCCCCACGGTACTGCATAAAAGCGATATTGATCCCGGGATTTTTGAAACCGTCCGCCGGGATATGCGCTCGGTTATCAGCGAAGGGACCGCCCAGTTTCCCCTGAATATCCGGTCCGTGGAAATAGCCGGCAAGACCGGGACGGGCGAGGTGGGCCTCCAGGACCGGTGGCACTCCTGGTTTACCGCCTTTGCCCCCTATAAGACCGGCAAGCCCGAAGAACGGATTGTAGTGTCCGTCATCGTGGAAGCGGTCAATCAATGGGAATGGTGGGCGCCCTATGCTTCGGCCATTATCTTCCAGGGTATATTCGCGAACCAGACCTATGAAGAGGCGGTCGCCACCCTGGGACATCAATACATGCCTGTACAGGGGCGGCGGGAATAATGAGATTACGCGATTTCCTGGAAATGGATTTTTCCCTTTTTTTTGCGGCCCTGATTCTTTCGGTCTTTGGGATCCTCTTTATTTATTCTTCCGGAGTAACCTCCGCCGGGGTCCTGGTATCTACCGAATATATGCGGCAGATAGTCTGGGCCATAGGCGGCATGATCCTTGCCCTGGCGCTGGCCCTGATCAATTACCGGCGCTTCTACGATCTATCCCTGTATCTGTATTTGGGAACCATCATCCTGCTTATTTATACCTGTCTTTTTGGCCGGCTGGTAAATGGGGCCCGGGCCTGGATTGGCATAGGATCTTTCGGCATACAGCCTTCGGAATTCTCCAAGATAACCACCATCCTTTTTCTGGCCCGGTACCTGGACTCCTCAAAAAAAAGCCGGAATACATTCGTCCGTTTTGCCTGCTCCTGCATCATTGTTTTTTTACCCATGGCTATTATCCTGCTCCAGCCGGACTTTGGGACCTCCCTGGTATTTATCCCCATCCTGCTGGTCATGACCTTTATTGCCGGGCTATCCATCCGCTATGTGGCCTTCCTGGGGATCTGTATTATGTTGGCAAGCCTTTTTATGGCCCTGCCCCTGTGGCAGAGCTATATCCTGGGGAATAACAGTTCCTTTTTTATGATCCTTACCAATATCCGGTTTGCGGCGATCACCATGCTGGTATTGGCGCTTATCATGGTTATCGCCCTGCTTGGATATATCTGGTATAAAAAGCGGTACTTTTATTGGATCGTATACACCGCCGCTATTATTATTTTTTCCCTGGGGGCTTCCTTTGCGGCCCAGAAGGTGCTTAAAGATTATCAGATCATGCGGCTTATCGTTTTTCTCGATCCCAATGTGGATCCCCGGGGATCGGGGTGGAATATCATACAGTCTATTACCGCCATCGGTTCCGGGGGCCTGCTCGGAAAGGGCTATCTCCATGGAACCCAGAGCCATTACCGGTTTCTTCCCCAGCAGAGTACGGACTTTATTTTTACAATGTTGCCCGACGAATGGGGGCTCCTGGGGGGGGTGCTGGTTTTTATCCTCTTCCTCCTTATTTGCCTTAGGCTGGTAAAAATAATGAAAAGCACCGCCGATCCCTTTGGCTGTTATATAGCCGCCGGTTTGTCTTCCATGTATATCTTTCATTTCCTTGTTAATGTGGGGATGACCATGGGGATCATGCCTATTACCGGGATTCCCCTGCTCTTTATGTCCTACGGCGGTTCCGCCCTTACCTCCGCCATGGCGGGGATAGGTTTTGCGTTAAGCATCTACATTAGAAGGTTCCGGCATTAAGTTCATGGATATACGCAGGATCGATCCTCTAAAAGATCTGGGGGAACTACTGTTAAGCGTCGAAAAGCCCGCCCGGTATGTGGGGGGTGAGTACGGTTCCCTGGCCCGGAAGGATGCCTCCCTTAGGATGATCATGGCCTTCCCCGATCTGTACGAAATAGGCATGTCCAACCAGGCCCTGCGGATTCTCTATAACCGGCTTAATGGGATTGAGGATATTTCCTGCGACCGGGCCTTTGCCCCGGCGCCGGATTTTGAAGCCCTCCTCCGTTCCCGGCGGCTCCCGCTTTACGGCCTGGACACGGGGATAGCCCTCCACGATTCGGATATCCTCTGTTTTACCCTGGGCTATGAGCTGGGGATTACCGAAATACTGGCCATGCTGGATCTGGCCTCCATTCCCCTCCATTGGGCGGATCGAAGGGAGGGGCATCCCCTGGTTATTATGGGGGGGCCCTGCGTTTCAAATCCCCTCCCGTATGAACGGTTTATCGACGCCTTCTGGATTGGGGAGGCGGAGGACGGCTTTTTTGATCTGGCCCGGGAATTGCGGGACCTGAAAAAGGCAGGGCAGGGGAGGGCGGTCCTGCTTGACCTGGTCCGTTCCCATCCCCATGTCTGGGCCTCCGGGAAGGAAAAGGCCCGCCGGGCCATAGACCGGGGCTTTTCCTTTAGGGAGGATCCCCCCGCGGTTTTTCCGGTACCCAGCATGAAGGCGGTGCAGCACCACGGGGCGGTGGAGATTATGCGGGGCTGCCCCAACGGATGCCGGTTCTGCCATGCCGGAATCTGGTACCGCCCCATGCGGCAAAAGACCGCCGGGCATATCCGCCGGGAGGTTGCCGCGTTTATTAAGTCCGGGGGCTACCGCGAAATAAGCCTTTCTTCCCTTTCCACCGGAGACTACCGGCATCTCGACGGGCTGCTGGAATCCTTGAACCGGGAGTATGGGTCCCGGCATATTTCCTTCCAACTGCCCTCCCTGCGGGTATCGAGTTTTTCCCTGCCCCTCCTGGAAAAGGTCTCCGAGGTTCGGAAAAGCGGCCTTACCTTTGCGGTGGAGACCGCGGTAGAGGCCTGGCAGCTTTCCATAAACAAGGAAGTTTCCCGGGACCAGGTGGTCGCCATATTGCAGGAAGCCAGGAAGCGGGGATGGCGGGG
>JAISOR010000020.1 GCA_031275535.1 Treponema sp.
GACAGGGGCGCACCGGGGACTATCTTGGCGCATGGCGCCCGGGAACTTCCCGCGGTCGTTTACTGTTCCAGCCGCCGTAATTCCAGCCGGGCCCTAAGATTTTCGGGGTCCAGGTCCAGGGCGTATTCAAGGACCCGGCGGCTTTCCTGGCTGCGGCCCAGGGCCCGGAGGCAGCGGGCTATTCTGACCTGGATCCCGGAGGCGTCCTGCGGGGCTTTTACCAGGGTGGCGGCGGTTTCGTAGTATTCCAGGGCGGCAGCGGTGGAGCGGCGGCTTTCCAGGATACGGGCCATATTGGCGGGAACCTGCCAGACCGTAGTATCCTGGGAAAGGTTTTTAAGAATGGCCTCCCCCTCTTCAATACGGCCTTCCCGGATAAAACCAAGGGCTTCGTGAAGATCCAGCCAGGAGCCCCCCAATTGGTTTAAACGGCAGCTCTGTATAAGAAAGGCGGTTTCGCCGTACTGCCTCTGGCGGTCGAAATAATAGGCCCCCCATTGATAGAGCCGCCCGTCTTGGGGATGACGGCCCAAGAGAAGCCAGGTTTCGGCGATGGTTTTAGCAATTCCCCATTCATCCTGCCTGCGGCGGAGCAATTCCAGATCCAGCAGGGGATCTTCTTGCCGGGGGTTCATTTCCGCAAGAATGGCCGCCGCCCTGGGGGTGTCGAAGAGGCGGCTATAGGCTATGACGCCGTAGGTGTGTGCCGGATTCCGGATAAGAAGTTTTTCCAGGCGGGCTAATTTTTCCTCCCTCTCCGTTGCCAGGGCCGCCAGGTTATAGAGGATCCGCGCCCCGGCCTGGGGTGGAAGGACCTGCCCCGCGGGACCCGGGGAAGCCAGGGCGGTCCATATGGCCTGGGCCCCTTCGGGAAAGCCCGCAAGCCAGAGGGCGTCGGCCTGGCGGAGCAGGCTATCCTCATCGGAAAACCGGGAAAATATTTCCGCCGCCCGCAGGGGATTACCATGATCGTAAAAATATTCCGCCGCAAAGCGATAGGCCTTTTCGGGGGCCTCGGGGTTTTGCAGCAGCCTGATAATCAGGGCCCCGGCGCCTTCCGTATCACCGGGAAGCCTTAGAATACAGGCGTCGATCAGGAACTCCGCCTGTTTCTCCCCCCGGAAGCGGGAAATGGCGGAATCCAGCAGAGCTTCTCCCCGGGGAATGGCCGAGGCCCTGGCGGGATTCTGCATATCCCCCGCCAGAATATAGAGGCCCAAGGCCAGGGGGAGAAACCGGGGGTCCGATAAAAGGGCCCCGTACTGCCTAAGCCGGGCCTTCCTGTCATCATCGAGCCGGGGCTCTTCCAAAATAAGGGCCTCCGCGGCCAAGGCCGCCAGGGGCTCGGAGAAGGGAAAGGCCGCCGCCGCCCTAAGGGCCGCTTCCCCATAGTCCTTTACCGCCCCATGGCTTAGGGCAAGGTTTCTGCGGCGTTTCAGGACCGAAAGGCGGGATTCCACCCCCAGGGCCCCCTGCTCGAGCCGGTCCAGCAAGGGGCTAAGCGCTTCAGGATCAGGGGCCCGGCCTTCCGCAAGGATCGCATCATACCTTCGCAGTTCCCGGGAAAAGGTCCCGCCGTCAATTTCCCGGGCCCTTTTCCACCGGTCAAAAAAAAGCCCCCCGGAATACAGCCTCAGGAAGGCCATAAACCCCAGAAGGCTAAGCCCGATCCCCAGTCCCAGAAAACAGACCGCCCTTAGATTCTTCCGGTAAGGAGCTGTTTTTCGGTTCGGCTTTAGACCCATGGGCAAATTATCCCCCCGCCGGATCCGGCGGTACTCCGGGGGTCTTATCCTGTATGGTTTTTCGGATACTGTCCAATACGCCGTTTATGAAGCGGAAAGACTCATCGGTACCGAATTCCTTGGATATGCCAATGGCCTCATCAATAACTATTGAGGGGGACACATCATCCTGATACATAAGGGTATAGGTACTTATCCTGAGAACCGCCAGATCCACCCGGTTAAGCCGGGAAAAATCCCAGTTTTTAAGATGGGACCGGATCATGGCATCCACCGGGACGATGTTTTCTATGGTACCCATAATCAAAAGCCGGGAAAAATCCGCAGTCCCGTTGTCCAGATTCGCCCGCTTTTCACTTTCCAGCCAGGAGAAATCCAGCAATTCCGACGGGATAGCCCCTCCTGCGGGAATACCCGCCGCCTCCCAGGAGTAGAGGGCCTGAAACGCGAGGATCCGCCCTTTTCTACGCGACGCCATTATGCTACCAGGTTAGGTTATTCTCAAAAATCTGGAAGGGATTCCCCACCCTCAATTCGGTAACCAGTTCCTGGGTGGCCTTTTCGATAACTTCCTGTTGACGCTCCTGCAGCAGGCCGTTACCGATATAATCCCGCACGGTCATCCGGGTCCCAAGCTGGGCAATATCATCCAGTTCAAGATTTTTTTGTTCATAGGTTTCAGTTATTTTGATAATCTGATACCCCCGGACGCCTTCCAGCAGTTTTGAAACTTCCCCCTGTTTTAAATTAAAGGCGGTATTCATAAAATCCTGGCCCACCACCTGCTGGGCCTGCAAATTCCGGGGCAGATACCCGCCGTCGCCGGCCTGATACCCCGAGCCCTGGGCCTGGGCCCGGATAACCGCCTCGTCGAATTTCGCGGGGTTGGCGCCTATCTCCCGGACAAGACGATCCGCCAGTTCCTTTGCCTTGGTCCTGTCGGCGGTATTCTCGCCGTAGGCAATCTGGATCATGGAAAAACGCACCGTTTCGGGCCGGACAAACTGGGCTTTGGCCAGATTATAGGTATTGACTATCTCCTCCTCCGTGGGGACCTTAATCGATTCCAGAATACTCTGCTTTTTAGACAAAAGATACTTCTGTACCAGCAGCTGCCTGCGGAGCTGATCCCGAAAAGCCGCCAGATCCAGGCCGGTCTCGTTCATCACCGCGGCGGCAAATTCGGCGTCCGTGGGCTGGCGGCCTGCGGTTTGGGCCATGCCGGAGCGAAGCTGCTGCAGCTGCTGATTAAGTTCCCCTTCGGATACGGATACCTTGTCCCGCTCCGCCGCCTGGATAGCGAGCTTTTCGTTGATCATCACATCCAGAACCTGCCGCCGTTCCGCGCTGGTCAGATCCCGGCCTGCGCTTTTCTGCATTCTTTCGACCTCGGTCCTGTACTGTTTAACCGTGATGGGCTCACTTTTCGTTAAACGTACAATGGCGGCGGGCTGTAAATCGGACTGGGAAAAGACGGCGCCGGCCGTCACGATCATTAAAAAAAGAAAAATTATAAGCCGTTTCATATATATCCTTTTACTAAAACGAAGAAAAAACACCCAGGTTACTCTTTTAAAAACACAACCGGGGTTTTTAAAAGTACCTTCTATTATATAATATAATAAAACTTTTGCCTATTGGGGATCGCGGAAAAAACGGCTGGTTTTCTCCATACTATGTAATTTAACGTTCCGGCCATATCGAAGTTTGGGCGTGTTTTCAATTAGTTATACTATTCGTATTTCTAATTCTTTACCAATAGCTTGTTTTCTTCCATGAGCGCCGCCGGAAGTTCCGCGTCCATGGCGCCCGGAGGGACGGGGCATTCGGAATAGAGGCCGTGGAAATCGCTGCCCCCGGTGAGGAAGAGGCCGTAACGCCTAGCCGCTTCCTGTACCGCCCGCTGCCGTTCGGGGGTTTGGGTGGGGTGTTTGTATTCGATTCCGGCAAGGCCCAGTTCGGCCAGACGGGGGAGGAGGCCCATAGTGTCGTACTGGAAGGGATGGGCAAGAACCGCGAGGCCGCCGCAGTCCCGGATAAGGCGCACCGCTTCTTCGGCGCTCATGTAACGGGCCGTAACAAGCG
>JAISOR010000282.1 GCA_031275535.1 Treponema sp.
CATGATTGTACTCAAGGGCGTATCAAAGCGATATGCCGCCGTATCTGCCGTAAAAAGCGTGGATTTAACCATACCCAGCGGGAACATATACGGAATTATCGGAAAAAGCGGGGCCGGAAAATCGACCCTGCTGCGGCTTATGAGCCTTTTGGAAGCCCCCGACGAGGGGGCGGTATTCTACGGCGATGAACGGGTCGATACCCTGCAAGGCAGGGAATTATTGCTAAGGCGGAGGAAGATGGGCATGATATTCCAGAATTTCAATCTTCTGGGTTCCCGGAACGTGGCGGGAAACATTGCCTATCCCCTGGAAATCGCGGGGCTTCACAAGAAACAAATTGAAAAAAGGGTGGATGAACTTTTGGAGATGGTCGAAATTACGGATAAACGCAAGGCCCGGCTCCGGGAGCTTTCGGGGGGGCAGAAACAGCGGGTCGCCATTGCCCGGGCCCTGGCGGCAAAGCCGGAGGTTCTCTTCTGCGACGAAGCTACCAGTTCTCTGGACCCCCAGACCACCCGGTCCATCCTCGGCCTGATCCGGGAGCTTCACGATCAGCTTAAAATCACCGTGGTACTTATTACCCACCAAATGAGGGTTATCCGGGAGGTCTGTGAAGAGGTGGCGGTCCTGGACGAGGGCCGTATCGTGGAGCAGGGAAGCGTAGCGGCGGTATTCGACACCCCCAAGACATTGGCCGCAAAGGAGCTGGTTCATGCGTAGCGATAACTTCCTAACCCTTTTGTCCATGCTCCCCCAGTCAACCCTGGAGACCCTGTATATGACCCTGGCCTCCGCTTTTTTTGCCTGCCTCATGGGCTTCCCCCTGGGGGCCTTTCTCTTCTGCACCTCTCCGGCGGGGCTTTTCCCCAAACGGATCTTTTACAATGTGGCGTCCCGGATTGTAAACCTCTTCCGTTCCCTGCCCTTTATTATACTGATGATCCTGCTCATCCCCCTGTCCAGGCTCATCATCGGAACCAGCATCGGTCCCACGGCGGTGATCATCCCCCTGTCCATAGCGGCGGCCCCCTTTGTGGCCCGTGTCGCGGAGGCCGCCCTTTCGGAGGTGGAGTCCGGGGTCCTGATCGCCGCCCGGGCCATGGGGTCCTCCGATTTCCAGATCGTCCGAAAGGTGCTTATCCCCGAGGCCATGCCGGCCCTGATCTCCGGCCTTGCCCTGACCATCATCAACCTGATCGGCTATTCCGCCATGGCCGGGGCCATTGGAGGCGGGGGCCTGGGGGACCTGGCCATCCGCTACGGTTATTACCGGTTCAGAATGGATGTGACCATTGCGGCGGTAATCATCATCCTTGTTTTGGTGGAGGTAATTCAGCTTACGGGAACCGCCATAAGCCGGAGTTTGTTATCAAAAAGATGAGGTGCTTTCAAACACGTTTTTGAAAAGACCCATGCTATATTTTTAATTCTTAGGAGGAATTATATGAAGAAAGTCGTCGCCGGCCTGCTTGTTGCGGGCATCCTGGTCCTGGGCCTGAATCAGCCCGTCCACGCTGGGGGAAGAAGCGATACTACGGACAGTTCAACCCTGATCGTGGGGGCCACCCCGGTTCCCCATGCGGAACTCCTCACCCTGGTCAAGCCCGATTTAGCCGCCCAGGGCATCACCCTGCAGGTAGTCGAATTTACCGACTATGTCCAGCCCAATGCGGCCCTCGTATCAGGAGACCTGGACGCCAATTTTTTCCAGCACCTTCCCTATCTGGAATCCAACGCCGAATGGAAAGAGGCCCTGGTTACGGCCTTTGGGGTCCACGTTGAACCCTTTGGGATCTATTCCAATTCCATCAAGGCTATTGAGGATTTAAAGGAAGGCGCCACCATCGCCATCCCCAACGATCCCTCTAACGGCGGCCGGGCGCTGCTCCTGCTCCAGTCCAAGGGGCTTATAAGCCTCAGGGCCGGCTCCGGCCTTAGCGCCACCCCGCTGGACATTACGGGCAACCCCAAGAACCTCAAGTTCCGGGAACTCGAGGCCGCCCAGCTTCCCCGGTCCCTGGGGGATGTGGACGCCGCAGCCATCAACGGCAACTATGCCCTGGAAGCGGGACTCAACCCCGCCAAAGACTCCCTGGTTATTGAAGGCGCCGATTCCCCCTATGTTAATTTTGTGGTGGTACAAAAAGGAAAGGAAAACGATGCCCGGATCAAAGCCCTGGAAGCCGCCCTGCGTTCCCAGAAGGTAAAGGATTACATCAACAAAACCTGGACAGACGGCAGCGTGGTGGCAATTTTCTAAACAATGATACACAGAATGAAAAAATTCGTATTCGACGCAAAAACGCTCTCCCTCATGGCGATCCTTATTGCGGTAACCGCCGCCTTGACCCTGGCGATTCGGATTCCCTTTGCCCCTACCAGGGGTTACATTTCCCTGGCGGATGTGGGGGTGGTTTTTGCGGGCCTTGCCCTGGGCCCCCTGGCCGGCTTTGTCGCCGGCGGCATTGGGACGGGCCTGGCGGACGCCATCGGGGGCTATCCCCAATGGATGATCGCCTCCCTGATTATCCACGGATTACAGGGCCTGGCGGCGGGCCTTATCGGACACCGGGCGGCCCTGCCCCGGATGATCCTGGGCTTCCTGGCGGGGGCGGTCATCATGGTGGGGGGATACTTCCTTGCCGCGGCCTTTGTGTTTGGCTACGGCATAGGCCCCGCGCTTACCGAAAGCCTGGGCAATATCGGCCAGGCCATGGCGGGGGGCCTTATTGGCATACCCCTGGTCTTTGCGGTGTGTAAGGCCTATCCGCCCATCAACGACATAGGCCGGGCCCGCGCCTGGGAAGAACAGGATCCCGGGGCGTGAGCGGGGAGTACCTCGTCGATATTTGCGGCCTAAAATACGCCTATCCCGTTTATGCGGCGGGGATGGAGGGCGAAAACATCCTCCGGGGGCTGGACTTGCAGATTAAAAAGGGGGAATTTGTCTCGATCATGGGACCCACGGGGGCCGGAAAAACGACCCTCTGCCTTACCCTGAACGGCATTATCCCCCACTCCACGGGGGGTAAATTCGGCGGGAATGTGCTAATCTGCGGCATCAATACGAAGAAAACCACCATCGCGGAGCTGGCAAAAAAAGCCGGCATCGTGTTTCAGGACCCCGAAAGCCAGCTTTTCAGCATGACCGTAGCGGATGAAGTTGCCTTTGGGCTCGAAAATCTGGGAGTTCCCCGGGAAGAGATGAAAGAACGGGTCTATGGGGCGCTGCAAATGGTGGATATGACCGCCTTTGCGGAGCGCTCCCCCTTTCATCTTTCCGGGGGGCAGAAACAACGGGTGGCCATTGCTTCAATTCTGGTCATGGAACCGGAGATCCTGGTCCTGGACGAGCCCACCGCAGAGCTGGACCCCATAGGAAAAAGCGAGGTCTTCCGGGTGGTAAACCGGCTGCGGAACGAAAAAGCCATGACCATTATCATGGTTGAACATGAAAGCGAGCGGATAGCGGAATTCTCGGACCGGGTGCTTATCATGGATCAGGGCCGCATCGTCATGGAAGGTCCCCCGGGGGAGATCTTCAATAAGACAGAGCAGCTCCGGGCCATCGGCGTTTCCATCCCCCAGATGGCGGAGTTGTCTTCGGGGCTGCGCCAAAGGGGATACGGGGATTGTAACTTTATCACCCTGGAAGAGGGGGAGAACTATTTTGCAGGAAAGGCATGATATACCAATAATTGAAGCCCGGGATGTGTTTTTCGAATACGATGACGGGCCGGTGATCTTGAAGGGGGTCAGCGCCGCCATAGGGGAAGGGGAGTTTATCGGCCTTATCGGGCAAAACGGTTCGGGAAAAACCACCCTGGTAAAGAATTTCAACGGCCTCCTTAAACCCACTTCGGGTATTGTCCGGGTGGATGGCAGGGATACCAAAACCCATTCTATCCCCGTTATCGCCCGGACCGTAGGGTTTGTGTTCCAGAACCCGGATCATCAGATATTCTGTTCCACCGTGCGGGAAGAGCTTGCCTTTGGCCCCGTCAATATGGGTAAATCCCCGGAGACAACCAGGGAAATAGTTCAGGATGCCATGGAACGGTTTAAGATTGAAAAATACGCCGATTTTCCCCCGGCTATCCTGGGATTCGGTATGCGCCGCAAGGTAAGCCTGGCGGCTATCTATGCCATGCGTCCCCGGGTGATGATCCTGGATGAGCCCGCCTCCGGGCTTGACTGGAAAAGCGTCACGGAACTGATGGAGGAGATCG
>JAISOR010000299.1 GCA_031275535.1 Treponema sp.
ATCCGGGCTCCCATTGGGACCCTTATCACGGAGCTTCCCCCGGAGTTTATGGATATTGATTACGGTAAACTGCGGAAAATTCTCTTTGGCGGGCCCATGATGGGGGTCGCAACGCCCACGGCGGCGATTCCGATTCAGAAAAACACCTCCGGGATTATTCTGATGACCGAAGAAGAAACCGCCGCGGATCTTGAGGGTTCCTGTATCCGCTGCGGCCGGTGTATCCGCAACTGCGCCTGCCGGCTTTCCCCGGTAATTATGAATTTAGCCCTGGAGGCGGGGGATATGGATGAGGCCGTGCGGGCGGGGCTTATGGATTGTATTGAATGCGGAAGCTGTACCTATGTGTGCCCCGCCCGGATCAAGCTGGTACAGCGTTTCAGGGTCGGGAAACAGCGGCTGAGGATGCAACAGGCCCGGCAGGCTGAGGCCGCCAGGCAGCAGGAAGCCCAGGCGGCTAAACAGGCCCAGGCTGCCGGGACCGTTTCAGGAACCGCGGCGGGGGGCTCCGCAAAAAATTAATGAGTTGGAGGTTAATCTCCACATGAATAAGGAAAGAATTCCATGGCAGAAAAAGAACAGCCGATGATGCTCCTTTCATCCAGTCCGCATATCGTTTCTCCCGTCACCGTCCAGGCGTTGATGGCTAAGGTGCTTATCGCCCTGGCCCCGGTTTCGGTTTTCGGGATTGTTATCTTTGGACTACCCGCCCTGTTGACCATCCTGGTTTCCGTGGCGTCGGCCATGATAGGGGAAGCGCTGTTCCGGCGTATCACCGGCCAGGACATCCGGGTCAAGGACCTGTCCGCGGCGGTATCGGGGCTGCTTCTGGCGCTGGTATTGCCCCCCTCCACCCCCCTGTGGATGACCGCCCTGGGCGCTATCTTTGCGGTGATCGTGGCCAAGGAATTCTTCGGCGGCCTGGGGGCCAATGTGTTTAACCCCGCCCTTACCGGCAGGGCCTTCCTGATCATGAGCTTCCCCGCGGCGATTACCACCTGGCGGCAACCCGCCGGTTTCGCGATTCCGCCGGCCGACGCATTAAGCAGCGTTACCCCCCTCAATATTATAAAACAGGGGGGGACCATCGCCGATGTGGGGGCGGACTTCTTAAACGCCGGGCTCGCTTCATCGGCGGATTACTGGCCGATGATGAAGACCCTCTTTATTGGGAACCACGGGGGCTGCATTGGGGAAACCTCAATATTGCTGATCCTGGCGGGGGCGGTGTACCTTTTGGCTACCAAAACCATAGATTGGCGGGCCCCCCTTGCCATGATCGCCTCCACACTAGCAGCCTCCTTTGTTTTTGGCCGGGATCCCCTCTTTAGCATCCTAAGCGGCGGGGTGTTCTTCGGCGCCGTATTCATGGCCACCGACTATGTATCCGCCCCCCTTACCGCCAAGGGCAAGCTGATCTTCGGATGCGGGGCCGGGCTTATTACGGCGCTTATCAGACAATGGGGGAATTATCCCGAGGGGGTCACCTACGGTATCCTTATCATGAACGCCCTGACGCCGTTCCTTAACCGGCTGCTGCAAAAAAAATACGGATTCGTCCCCCCTAAAAAAACCAATGCCCCGGGGACCGGCACATCCAAGGGGGCCGTAAGGTGAAAAACATTCTAAAATTGGGGATCGTCCTGACCCTCTACGCCACGGTGGCCTGCGTGGGGCTGGCCTTTGTATATTCCGCCACGGAAAAGATCATCGCCCAGCGGCAGGAGGCGGATATGGAGGCGGCCCTGAGGGAACTGTTTCCGGACGCGGATGGTTTTGGGCCTATTACGGAGCCTATCCCCAGCGCGGACCCGGCGATAAGCTTCGACAGCCAGTACGAGGTCCGGCAGGGCGACGCCCTGGCGGGAGTCGCCCTCCGTGCTTCGGGGCCCAGTTACGGCGGCCCGGTTACCGCCCTGGTGGGGGTAAGGGGCGACGGCAGGATCAGCGGGGTAAAAATACTGGAACACGCCGATACGCCGGGGCTGGGGGCAAACGCGGCCTCCCCCAGTTACTTTGTGAACAGGGCCGCGGGGATCACCTTCTATGGCCAATTCGCGGGAAAATCCGTATCGGACCCCTTCGAAGCTAAAAATGACGTGGCGGCCATCACCGCCTCCACCATCACCAGCCGGGCGGTTTCCCGGATAGTAAAAGTTTCCGGCGCCGCGGCCCTGGGGTGGATGGACAAAAACAGGGGAGGCGCCCAATGAAAGGGTTAATCAGGATCTTTACCAACGGCCTTGTACGGGAAAATCCCCTGCTTATGCTGATGATTGGCCTCTGTTCCGCCCTGGCGGTAACTACCGCGGCGGCCAACGGGATCGGCATGGGACTCTCCATGACCTTCGTACTCCTCATGTCCGAGCTGGTAATCAGCGCCTTTAGAAAACTCATCCCCGACTCTATCCGCATCCCGGTCTTCATCATCGTTATCGCCGCCTTTACCACCGTTATTGACTATGTTTTAAAGGCCTACTTCCCGGATCTCTCCAAGGCCATGGGGGTCTTTATTCCCCTTATCGTGGTGAACTGCATCATCATGGGCCGGGTGGAATCCTTTGCTTCCAAGCAGCCCCTGATCAACGTGATCCCCGACGCCCTGGGTATGGGGCTGGGCTATACCTGGGTATTAACAGGAATCTCGATTGTCCGGGAACTGCTGGGGAGCGGCTCCATCCTGGGTTTGCAAGTTTTGCCCGAGGGGTACCAACCGGTGCTGTTTTTTACCCTGCCCCCGGGAGGTTTTTTTGTCTTTGCCCTTTTCATCAGCCTGAACCTCTTTATTAAATCCCGGCTTAAACCCGGAGGAGCCCCCGCAGAGATCCCGGAGCCCGCCTGCCATACCATCCCGGAGGATGCATGAATCTCTTCAAAATATTTATCAGCGCCCTTTTAATCGACAACGTGGTCCTTATGCGCTTCCTGGCCCTCTGTCCCTTTATTGGGATGAGTACCGACGAGGACAAGTCTATTGGCATGGGACTGGCCGTGACTTTTGTTACCGTCCTGGCGTCCTGCGTCACCTGGCCGATTTACAAATTCATCCTGGAACCCCTGGGTTTGGTATTTTTGCAGATCCTGGTTTTTATTCTGGTTATCGCCGCCCTGGTTCAACTGGTGGAATTCTATCTAAAAAAGACCGCCCCGGCCCTCTATGGGGCCATGGGAATTTACCTGGCCCTGATCACCACCAACTGCGCCATCCTGGCGGTGACCTTTGACAATATCAGCAAGGGTTTTAACTTTGCCGAATCCCTGGTATACGCCCTGGGGGTGGCCCTGGGCTTTCTGCTGTCCCTCCTGCTTTTGGCGGGGATCCGCCGGCGGATCAAAACAAGCCCCATTCCCGCTTTTCTGAAGGGGACTCCCATACTCTTTGTTACCGCAGCCCTCCTTTCCATGGCCTTTATGGGTTTTTCCGGGCTGATTAAATGAGGGAGCTATCATGAATACCGTCTTAATTACCGCCATTTTTGCCGCAGCTTTGGCTTTTATCCTGGGCCTGGCCCTGGGCTTTTTTAAGAAATTTTTCGCCGTCGAACAGGACCCCCTGGTCGGCCGGATCCGGGAAGCCCTACCGGGGGCCAACTGCGGGGCCTGCGGTTTTCCCGGCTGTGACGGATACGCCGCAGCGGCAGCCTCCGGGGCCGCCGGCATCGACCGCTGTACCGTGGGAGGAGCGGGAGTGGTGGAAAAACTCTCCGCCATCATAGGGACCAGCGCCTCGGTTACCCCGGTGGTAGCGGTGCTGGCTTGCCAGGGCAGCCAAGACAAGGCCCCCCAAAAGGGCACCTATACGGGCTTGCAGACCTGCCGGGGCGCAAAACTCTCCGCCGGGGGGACCAAGCTCTGCGCCTGGGGCTGTCTTGGCTTTGGAGACTGCGTTGCGGTCTGCCAGTTCGGCGCCCTGAGCATGGGGGGAAACGGGCTGCCCCGGGTGGACTACGCCAAATGTACCGGCTGTACGATCTGCATCGCCGAATGTCCCCAGGGCCTCCTCCGGGCTGTTCCCAGGGACCGGCGGGGCTCCATGCCGCTCTGCTCCAACCGGAATCCCCTAAAACCGATGGTGATGAAGACCTGCAAGGCGGGCTGTATCAAGTGCGAACTCTGCGTAAAGAACTGCCCCCAGCAATGTATCGCCATGGACAGGGGCATCCCCGCGATAGACTACGGCAAGTGTGTTTCCTGCGGTACCTGTGTGTCCAAGTGCCCGACCAAGGTCCTCAAGATCTTGCAGAATGATATTATCAATACATGAAGATATTCAAAATAATACCCCTGGGGATTTTCATCCTCCTCTCCGCGGGCCCCGGTTTTTCCGCCACCCTGGAAGAACTGCTTGGTCCCGAAAGGGCGGCGGAACTGATAAGCCGGGAGACCCTTACGGGGCTTCAGTACAAGAACCCCCAGCCCCTCCTGGTTCCCCGCAACAGCTTTATCCGGCAATTAATAGGGGAAGCCATGGAAGCCCTGGGCCCCAGCCTCTTTGTGGAAAGCCTTTCCCAATACCGGAAACCCGCGGGGGCCGCTGCGGGGACCTGGTCGGAGGCGGAGCGGACCGCCCTGTATAACGGGGCCCTGGCCCTGAGTACCCTGGAGGGGATTCAGTATTTTTCTTCCAGCAGGAACCGGATGCGGACCTTCTACGAAAGCTCCGGGGTAATTGACAGCCCGGACACAAAAAGAGCCCTGGCAGATCCCGTGTATGGGAGCCCCCCGGCGGAGTTGACCATCTATGCCCGCCAGAAGGACCTGACCTTTGGGGATAATATCTATCAGTACCAATACTACGCCCGGCCGGATTCGCTGGTCTTTGTCCAGGAGAATCTTACCGTCCTAAACGCCGGCCCCATTCCGGTGGTGGGCCGGAACAAGCTCCGTTCCGTGGTTGCCGTGATTGACGCCGGTGACTGCCTCCTGGTCTATGTAGCTTCCATGGCCAAGGCGGCGTCTTTTCCGGGGATGAACGAACGGGCGGGGCGCTCCTTTTCCACCAGGGCAGAGGCCGTCCTCACCTGGTTTTCCGGCCAGGCGGACAATGCCTTTGCCGCCGCTAGGCGGCCTTGACGGTGATGCGCTTAAAAAACTAACGTACCGCGGCAATTTCATCGATGATGGCTTTTTCTACAAAATTGTTTATCGAGATATTTAGTTTCCTGGCTTTTATCGCCACCTCTTTATGCAATTCCGGCGACAGGCGCAGA
>JAISOR010000055.1 GCA_031275535.1 Treponema sp.
ACCCTTGTCTTTGAGGCCCTTACCATGGGGATCGGGACCGCCGCCTTCTGGACGGTGTTTTACTCCATATCCTACGACCTGGTGGAGGTGGACGAACTCGTCAACGGCGCCAGGCGCGAGGGGGCTATCACCGCGGTTCCCCAGTTTATCCAGAAATTCGGCGCGGCGGTGGGCGTTTGGCTGGCGGGAGTTTTTCTGACCCTCTACGGGTACGACAGCCTCTCTTCCATTCAGTCCGAAGCGACGGTAAAGGGCATCGAGAGTATCGGGACCATTATCCCCGCGGTTTTCCTGGCCCTTTCGATTGCCGGGCTTTTACTGTATCCCGTTACAAAGGAGCGTTTTGAAAAGCTCCTGGCGGCCCTGGCCCAAAAACGCCGGGGAGAGGCCTATACCACCGAGGGCTTTGAAAAGCTGGTTCGCTGAAGCCGCGGGCTGCACGGCGGTTCAATTCGCCGCTGCCCGTTGGCATGTCACAAACATATATCACTGTCTCTATTGGGTTTTCCATCTGTCATTCCATCTGTCATAGCACCCTGCTGACTTTTATTAAAAACCGGTATAAAGTATTGATATGAAAACAAAGCATGGCATTCTTCTTTCCCTTGCCGTCCTGATACTATTAGGGGGTGGCTGCGGGAGCGGCATAGAAGACAGCGGGGTTCCCGAAGGGTACTCACCCGTGTGGAACGATGAATTTAATACAAGAAACTTCCTGTCCGACCATGAATGGCGGTTTGAAACCGGAAAGACCGGATGGGGGAATAATGAATTACAAAACTACGCAGCGGGTCTTGGAGAGGATACGGCGGCGCTTGTTGAAGACGGAATCTTAAAAATCACGGCAAAAGAACGGGGAGATGAAGTTATTTCAGCCCGGATAAACACCCGGCGGAGCTGGTTATACGGCTATTTTGAAGCCCGCTTGAGAGTTCCCCGGGGGAAAGGCACCTGGCCGGCGTTTTGGATGCTGCCGGAAAAGTTTGTTAGATTCCCTGACGACGGGGAAATTGATATTATGGAAGCGGTAGGTTATGAGCCGGGGTGGGTTCACGTTGGTATCCATAGCAAAGCATATACGGGCGAAACCGGTAAAAACTCGAGGAAGAACATCCCGACGGCGCAGAGTGAATTTCATGTGTACGCGGTAGAGTGGACACCTGACTTCATCAAAGGGTATGTGGACAAGGAGCTTTACTTCGAATTCTTTAACGACCATAAAGGGGACAAGGATACCTGGCCGTTCAACCAGCCTTTTTATCTGAAGCTGAACCTGGCCTGGGGTGGTAATTGGGGCGGCCTCGAAGGTATAGACGAAAGCTGCCTTCCCGCCACTTACGAGATAGACTACGTGAGGGTCTATCAAAAAAACGACTAATCCGGCATGAGCGGCTGTGGAAACATCTCTTCGCGATTTAGAGCGGGAAATGTTCTTTACAGCGCCTGAACTATTAAGCTGACGCCCATGCCGCCGCCGACACATAAAGCAGCAAGCCCCATGCTCTTGCCGGAACGGTGAAGCTCGTGCAACAGGGTTACTAGTCACCTATCGTTACCGTCCCCCCGCACCACCCCACGCCACTTCACACTTCACTCCCCACTCTTCACACTCTCTCCCTTCCTACCACCCTATCTCCATAACCACCGCCCCGGTCAGGCTGAGCATATCGGCCATGGGGGAGGAAAAGACCACCCTGCCCCCCCGGGACTCTATGGTCCCCGCGGGCGGGTTCTCCAAGACGCGGCCCTGGGAATCCCGGAGGCTTAGGGCCGCGCTGCCGGGCAGGCTGAGGCTGAAACGCAGGGAGTAGCCCTCCGTAAGGGCCGCGGCCAGGCGCAGGAGTTCCTGGTTCTGAACCCCGGCCCCCCCGCCCAGGCTAAGGGTAAGGCGGTTCCCTCCCGGCCCCGCCTCCCAGGACGCCCGCTGTCCGGTGGCGTCCAGGAAACGGACCAGGGCTTCGCGGTTGGCAAAGGCCAGCTTTACGGTGTTGATAATATCCTCATCAGTGCTTTTGGAAGAAAAGGAATCCATGGTAAGCCCCTCAATACGGGCAATGGTCCGCTCAAAATCCGCCTGCCCCACAGGAACAGGAAGCCACCGCTCATTACCATCCAGCTTCCCCAGGGATTCCACCATCCGGGATATGCGGTACTCCAGGGTAATGGTCCCCGAGCCGTCCCGGCCTATGGCAATCTCGGAGCTTATCCCCAGGCAGGAACCTAAGATGCCCATGACAAGAAGTAAAACCAGGGCCCTCCCCGCCTTGAACGGCGGGGTATGGACCCCTTGGCGGATAAAAAACACGTATCGTCCGGCATTGTTCATGAAAACCCCTCATTGCTAAAGACCATGCTCAAGATCACGGCCTTAAAATTCTTCGGAATAGATACTGACATCCTGAATACGAACCGGTATTTCCCTTTCTATCCAGGCAAAGGCCTTCTGCAGAACCGATTCGCCAAAACTCCTGGAATTGGACACCACCGCTCCGCCAATCTGGGCGAAGGAAAGGGAATCCTGAAGGTCCACCTCGGCGGCGCTCATATGAAACCGGCGCTGCAGGATATCCTTTACCGACCGGACTATCCGCCGCTTGGCCTTTATGCTGTCCACTTCGGGAATTTGGAAAATCATCTGTATCATAGAAACAACCATATGCCTGTTACGCCTCTATGGACTAAAGGGTATCTAACTACATTATACTATATATTATCAATGTATGTCTTGCGTAGTACGCGCCATGGCGGCGGATATCATAATTATCATCCCTGGATCTTCAAAGCCGGATGCCTGGGGATATTTTTTATCCTGGGGGCCCTTCCCCTTCTGTATAGTGATGATGATAGTGATGACGGGCCGGCGGCGGCGGGTCCCGCGTTAGAGCTTGATATTGAGGCCCTCAGACAGGCCATTACCGAAGAGGCCCCCTCCGAATTACTCTCCCTTACTATGGGGGATTCGGAGGTATCCCTTCTCCTCTCCGGCTTCTGGAAGGGCTCCCTGAGCGCCAACTGGGGCATAGCCCTTACGCCCCTGGGGGCCAGCGCGGCCTCCACCAGTTCCCCCATCCTCTTTACCCAGGAGGCGGATCTGACCCTGTCCCTTTGGATCCGGGAACGCTGGTTTGTGGAAGCGGGGTTTATGGACGACTACAACCTGAACACCTACCGGGCGGGGTACCAGGGTTTTGAGGGAGAAACCATCCAATATGTGGGCGTCGGGAATACCGGCCTGGACTATCCCCTGTTTCCCTACCTCGATCTGGGGGGGGACAACCCTTCCTCCTTTGGGGGCTACGGCCGTTTTGGCGCCGGGGCCCTGCAATTTCATACCCTGGTCCGCTATGATGCGGCGGCCCGGGAGGAACGGATCTTTGTGGGAGACCGGGAACGGACCTATACCCGGGTTTCTGTTGAATCCCCCCTGCGGGGGATCTCCTTTGTACTCCCCGATGAGAATATCGGCGGCGTGGTGCCGGTGGTATACCTGGAGGATGAGCGGGGAAGCCTCCGGGATGATGGGGGCCGCCATTGGCGCCGGGCCCTTCCCAGTGAATACGCGGCCAGCGCCCGGTACGGCCTGGTGGAGTTGAGCGCCGCGCCCAAGGGGATGGCGGCGGTCTACTATCCCGGCGGGTACACCCCGGTGAGTTTGGGGGCCTATGGGACCCCGGGAGCCGCCCCCACCCCGGGTACGGGTTTTTTGGGAGCAGTTTCCGATTTTTTCAACCAATCCCAGGCGGTTGATCTTGCCCAATACCCCCAGCCCGGGGGCGGCCCGGGAAAACCCGCGATCATTAAAATAGACGGGCTGGATGCCCTGGTGATCTACGAAAAGGGGACCTTCTCCCCCTTCGAGCGGCAAAGCCGTTATGGGGCGCCCACCAGCAATTCCCAGGAGGCCGCCCTGGTGCGGGTTTCCACCGGGGAGCGGATTCCCGGCTACGAGGTAGTTCCGGTGGACGCTATTTCGGTATCCCGGGACCTTCCCCTCCTAGCCGGGACCGAAACCCAGCGGGGGATCTACGAGATAATCAAGACCGCCGCCTCCGGGGATCGCCGGTCCCCGGAGGGGCTTTGGCCCCTGGGAGACCAGTACCCGGAGATATACCTGCCGGGAAAACAGACCTTTACCCAGGATTTGGGCGTCCGTTTTACCAACTACGGCGCCGCGGGGGCCTATTTCATAGGGACCGATGCGGTCCCCGGCTCGATCCAGGTTTTCCGGGGCGGGCTCATGGACGCCAATATGGCCTACGACCAGGGCAGCGGAACGGTGCGGCTCGAAAGCCCCGGGGGGTCCGGCGAGCTTATCCGGATCACCTACCTTAGACAGAGTGCTGAACGCCGCCTGGGAAGCCTCGCCGCCGGGATCGGAGCGACCTATGAGCCCGGGGGGCCCTTCAGTTCGGCCCTGGGCCTGGGGGTCCGCTGGAACGTCTCCTCGGACTCCTATTCCGAGGAGGGGGCCTCCAGCCCCGGAACGGTGGGCCTGGGAGGACGGCTGGCCTGGGACTATGAACGGATAAAAGCCCAAACAACCCTGGGCCTGGGTTTTGAGCAGCCCGATACCACCGGGCTGTACCGGGCCGCCGGTATGGAGGGAAACGAAATCACCCTGGGCATCTCCTCCTCGGGGGCCTTCATTTCGCCCCCCCCGGCGGATTCGGCGGGCGGCTCCCCCCTGTTCAGCGGTTTGACCCTTGCTGCCCGGGCGCCCCTGGTCTACCGGGACTACCGGGATACGAACTTCCTGGGTTCCACCACCCTGATGCCCATAGAATGGTCCGGCGCCAAGGTGATTAACCAGGACGGCCCCTACCCTGCCATGGATTCGCGCCTTTCCTCCGAGGTCCTGGCCGCGGAATTCTCCTTTACCCCGGAACAGAACTGGACCGGTTTTCAGGTTCCCCTGGGAATAGACGCGGAAATTCTGGAACGGGCCAGGGAAATAGAAATCCCCTTCCGTTTCTACGATTTTCCCAGCGGTTCCACCGGGGATGTCAGGCTGATTGTCCAGTTCGGGACCCTCCCGGACAAGGACTCCGGGGGGATCGAAAACCCCGATCTTATCGTGGAAGGGGAATTGACCCTTAGTTCCGCCGATTTTACCCAGGGCTGGCTGGGGAACCTTGTCCTGAGCGATGAGGACCGGGCTAAACTCCAGGACGCCCGGTATATGCGGGTCCTCATCATCGCCGCCGGGGGCAGTACCGTCAGCGGCCGGATCTTAATCGCCCCCCCCCATGTACGGGGCGCCGGGTGGAGGGCCATTACGGTACAGGGGGGCGCGGGCATCAGCGGCGCGCCGGATTCGCCGGGCGGGAAATCGGTATCGGCGGTGGAAACCATAGAACCCATCGGGAACAGGCTGGCTTCAAAATACGGCGACATCATCGGCAAGCTCCATCCCGGGAACGCCCGGCAGCGGGTCCTGGAACTTTCCTGGAAGGGCCTGGAAACTTCCCCCGATGAATCCCCGGGCTTCGACGGCAGGACCAATATCATCCCCCTTTTTAATTACCGGGTCCTCAGTTTTTTTATCCGGGGTCCCCAGGCGGCGCCTCAGGCCGATGGCACACCGGATACGGGGGCTCAGGAAAAAATAAAAGCCGGGAAACTCCATTTTATGATAGCCCGGGGCCCTGAATCCCTGGGCCAAAGCCGGGAAATTGCCCTGGAATCCCGGATTCCCCTTTCGGCCTTTACGCCCGGAGAATGGTCCAAGGTCGAGATCCTCTACGGCGGCGGGAAGCGGCAGGTCCTGGTGGAGGGGAACCTTATCCCCGACGCGGAACTGGTCTACAACCCCGCGGTCCTGGGAAGCGCCGAAGCGGACACCCTGGGAACGGGGCTCTCCGCGGACAGCGCCGGTAAAACGGGCTATGTGGCGCTGTTCCTGAGCCCCAAAAGCGGAGAGGCCCTGCCGGCGGGGAGTTTTGCGGCGGACGAGCTTATCCTGGAAGAAGCGGCCCCGGCCTACCGGATCAACGCAGGCGCGGCCTTTGAATGGACCCGGCCGGGGGGCCTCATCAGCTATAAGGGAAAGGACCTGCTGTCGGACCTGTCGGTAAAAACAGCCCTGGAATCCGGAGGCCGGGGGGACCCCTTTAGCCCGGAATCGGCGTATTTTCTGGGCCTCCTGAGCCATTCCGGCATGGAACTGACCTTTCTGGGGGCTAAACTTTCGGGGAACTTCTCCTTTTCCGTATCCAATGAATATTCCTCCTGGAGCGGGGGCCACGGGGTTTCCCGGGCCTGGGGCCCCTTCTCCCTAAGGGAATCCTTTTCTACGGCCCCCAGGGATAAAACCATGGCCCACGGATTCGGGATGAACCTTTCGACCCTGGTCCATTCCATGCTGGAGGGGGATGTCCGGTATGATGCTGAAAAACTGGACCGGAACTGGAAAGCCGCCCTGGGCATGAACAGCACCCGGGGGCGGCCCTTCAGCATTGCCCTGAACGCCGACGCCCACTGGACGGAGAAAACCGGCGAACCCGCCCGGTGGATGCCCAATTACGCCGAAACCTGGGCCAGGAGCTGGGAGCCGATGCTCCCCGATTGGGGGGCCGCGGCGGAGAAACGGGAGGCCCACGGCCTCTTTAAAACCGGCCTTTCCACCCGGCCGGTGGGGGTAGAACTCTCCATCGACGGCCTGACGGGTTTTTCAAAGCCCTATACGAGGACCCAGGCGGAGACCCTGGGGCGGCTTGATTTTCCCTTCACCATCGGTTCCTACCAGGGGCTCTTCCGGGGGGAACGGAGCTTCCGCCGGAGCCTGTGGTACGCCGGGGAGGATATTAGGGATGACGGACAGAAATACTTTGAAAGCATTAAGGATTCCCTGCCCCTGTGGTATTCCATCCCCATATATTCCCTGTTCAATCCCCATTTGGAAAATACCATGGCCGGGGTCCTGGGGGACTCCGCTTCGGCTTCCCTGACGGAAACCGGCCGTTTTGTTGATAAAATGGCCTTTTCCCTGCGCTTCCCCGAGCGGTACGGGCTTCCATCCTTTTTCCTTCCCAATGTCTTCAACGCGGAGATCAACCGGGTCCTGGAACACAAACTGGACATCCCCACGGACACCCTTAACCTCAGCACATCCCTGGGTTTTTCCGCCATCAATCTCTTCGGGGCCTTTGGTACGGTCCCGCTTTTTAATTTTTACCAAAGCGACGAATTTACCCATACCCTGGGCACGGTGATCAGCATCCCAAAACAGGAGGACCTCTCCTGGCGGCTCCAGGATGAACAGGCCATGACCTTTCATGGCTTTATCGGCGCCGAGCTTGCCCTGACCAATACCCTTACGGTGGGTTCCGCGGGCTGGATGGAAGGGCTCGGCCTTGCCTGGACCGTCCCGGCAAAGAAAACGCTCCTGGGAACCCTGTATATCTGGCTTACCGGCAAGGTCCGGGATCAGAGTACCTGGCCGGCCCTGTCCCTCCTGGCGGCGGCGGAATATGAACGGCTGCGAAAAGAATCCCTGGAACTGGTGATCGATAAATCCGGGGACCAGGCCAAGGTCTCGATAATTTTACGGCATGAATCCATCATCCGGATTATTGGACGGCTCTACCTTTCGGCCTTCTCCCAGTTAGACTGCACCCAGAATTATGAAACCAAGGTCTTTTCGTTCATCGGGACCATAGGCACGACCCTTAATATCAGTTTCTAGCAGATTCCTGGTATGAAAAACGCACCAATTTTTTTCATAACTCCAATTGTTCTCGGTAATTCTCCCAGCGCCAATGGGCTCAACTTTATGTACGCCATATTGATGCAGACCTTCCTGGGGCCAAAACAGGAAGGATTTAAAGACGGCTCGGTTAATTACAGGGGACCGGAATTCCGGGAAGCGACTCTGATGATTCAGGAACTTTATGATAAAGGATACATCAATCCGGATAACGCTTCGATTCCTTTCTTTATGGATTCCCTTGAAACCTTCAAGGCCGGAAAAGCCGGATTCACTATCGGCCTTGCTTCCGATGTAGGGCATTGGAAAGATTTTGGCGAAGCCCTGGGCAATGACACGGTATTGGACAAAATGAATGGTACAACCTACCCGTCTTACGCCAGTTTCCTTCCCTCGGGAGTTGAAAATGACGTTATGGCGTTAATGTACCAGTACTTTATCAGCAAAGAGATGTCTCTCGATGCATATATAGACGCCGCCGAGAGAATCTACCGGAGCTCTCTCCAATAAGGGTATCCCATGAAACATCGGAAAGGACTTATGGAAACCGCCAGCTACAAAGAAGCTCTGATTTTGCTTGCCCCAATAATTATATTGATGAGTGTTTTCATCGTCCTTCCGGTGTTGTCCAATATATATTACAGTTTTTTTAAATGGAGCGGGGTCGGCAAACCGGTATTCATCGGTCTTGACAATTATACACGCATGATTCGGGACGAACGGTTTTTCAGCTCCCTACGGTTTATTGGGGTACTCATCCTGTATGTACCCTTCGGTGTTCTTGCCCCCCTGCTGCTCTCGGCGGTACTCCGCAGCGGACTCAGGGGTTGGCAGTTTTTCAGGGCCCTGCTTTATCTGCCCAGTGTTCTCGGCGGAGCGCTCCTCGGCGTGGTATATAGGGTCTGCCTCTCCCAGGCCGGCCCGCTTAATACGGTACTTAAATTCTTCGGAGTACAGGGCCTGGAAGATTTTTATCTTTTTGGCAAGAGCTGGAGCGCGGTTAATACACTGGCCTTTCTATTTGTAATTTGGTTTCGCATTGGTTTCGGGATTATCTTCTTCCTTTCTGCTATGTCCAATATAAACACCGAGCTCTTCGATGCCGCCGATGTGGATGG
>JAISOR010000127.1 GCA_031275535.1 Treponema sp.
CCGTAGAAGGGAGGAGCCATGGCTGACGAGGTGCGCGAAATCGCCGCCCGGGTGCGGGTGCTGCGGGAAATTGAGGAGATCTCCGGGGAAACCTTGGCTTTAGAGCTGGGCTTTGATCCCGGGGAATACAACAAGTGGGAAGCGGGGGAAGCGGATTTTCCCATCGGCGCCCTGGTGGAAATAGCCAGCCGCTTTAGGGTCGATTTGACCGAGCTGATAAGCGGGGAGCCCTCCCGGCTTAGAACCTATTGCCTTACCCGGGGGGACCGCGCCCCCGAGGTAAGCCGCCGGCCCATGTATACCTATTGGAACCTGGCCTACAATTTTCACCGGAAAAAGGCGGAGCCCTTCCTGGTGGAGGCCAGCCCCGATACGGAGGGAAACCCCCTGAGCCTTAATACCCATCCCGGTCAGGAATTCGACTATGTCCTGGAGGGGCGTCTTTTAATATCCATCGGAGGGCATGAAATGGAACTGGGCCCCGGGGATTGTGTGTATTACGATTCCAGCGAGCCCCACGGCATGAAGGCCGTGGGCGGCCAGCGGGCCCGTTTTATCGCCCTGGTACTCTGAACGGCCGGTCCGGAGCCGGAACCCCCATCGTTTGAGGAGCATTTGTTATGTTGAATCGATTTTTATCCCGCCGGGACTTTGATTCCTACGAAGATTTTTACGAAAATTTTTCCGTGACCATCCCGGATAACTTCAATTTTGCCTATGATGTGGTGGACCGCCTGGCCCTGGAACGCCCCGATGAGCAGGCCATGGTCTGGTGTGACGCGGATGGCGCCGAGGCGGTTTTTACCTATGCCGATATGAAGCGGCTTTCGGATCAGGCCGCCAATGCATTCAGCGCATCGGGGATCCGCCGGGGGGACCCGGTGATGATTATCCTCAAACGCCGGCATGAGTATTGGCCGGTGCTTCTGGCCCTCCATAAGATCGGGGCCGTGGGAATTCCCGCCACCCACCTGCTTACCACCAAGGACATCATATACCGCTGCGGCGCGGCGGATGTGGCCGGTATTATCTGCGTGGATGATCCTGAACTGATGTACCGGGTGGACGAAGCGGAGGCCAAGATGGAGCGGGATTCCGATGCGGTGGGGGATACGGCCCTGCGGTTCAAGGCCTATGTCCGTTCCGTGCATACCCCGCAGGATTTTGATATAGGGAAAGGGGCGGAGGAACTTTTCGCTTCCCGGACCGGAGGGGAGGGTGTTTCCCTGCCCAGGGGAAGGGGCGCGGGCGCGCTGGTTTCCTGGACGGATTTTAGTTCCCTCATGGAGAAGGCGCCGGCGGGTTTTATCCGTCCTCCGGTGGTGAATACCAACGATGACATCATGCTGCTCTATTTTACCTCCGGTACTACCGGCATGCCCAAGATGGTCCGCCACGATTTTGCCTATCCCCTGGGGCATATCCTGACCGCCAAATTCTGGCAGAACGTCCGGGACCGGGGGCTCCACCTTACCGTGGCGGATACGGGCTGGGCCAAGGCCGCCTGGGGCAAGATCTACGGCCAGTGGATCTGCGGGTCGGCGATCTTCGTCTACGATTACGACCGCTTTGTGCCCGCCGCCATGCTGGAAGTTATCAGCAAATACCGGGTGACCACCTTCTGCGCCCCCCCTACGATATACCGTTTTTTTATTAAGGAAGATCTATCCAAATACGATTTTTCCGCCCTAAAACACTGCGCCGTGGCGGGGGAACCCCTGAATCCCGAGATATATGAACAGTTTCTGGAAGCCACGGGCATTAAGCTCCGGGAATGTTACGGCCAGACGGAACTTACCGTGACCCTCTGTACCTACCCCTGGCTGGAACCAAAACCGGGTTCCATGGGGAAACCCTCTCCCGGTTACGATATCGATCTTGTCCGGGACGACGGTTCCTCCTGCGACATGGGCGAAGAGGGGCAGATCGTAGTGCGGACGGACAAGCGGAAACCGGTGGGGATGTTCGGCGGCTATTACCGGGATGGATCCCTGACCGCCAGTGTATGGCACGACAACATCTACTATACCGGGGATATGGCCTGGCGGGATGAGGACGGGTACTACTGGTTTGTGGGCCGGGCGGATGATGTGATCAAGAGTTCCGGCTACCGGATCGGACCCTTTGAGGTGGAAAGCGCCCTGATGGAACATCCGGCGGTGCTGGAATGTGCCGTTACCGGAGTCCCCGATCCTGACCGGGGCGCGGTGGTCAAGGCCACGGTGATCCTGGTCAAGGGCTGGGTCCCCTCGGAGGAATTAAAGGTGGAGCTCCAGAACCATGTTAAGAAAACCACCGCCCCCTATAAATACCCCCGGATTGTGGAATTCGTCACCGAACTTCCCAAGACCATCAGCGGGAAGATCCGGCGGGTCCAAATCCGGGAGGAAGATGTTCAGTAGTTTGCACTGTTTGTCCGCAGTATAAATTAATGATTTACCACTTCAAAATCCGTAAATGATAATTGTGTATTCACCGTTATAGCCATCTTTCTTGTTGTTACATACCATGCGGGGTTTTCTTCAACAGTTGCTATTCCCACCGTTAAATTTATTGTCTCATCTCCAAGCCCCCAAAAGTACCCGGTGCTTTCCAATCCCAACCAGTTGCTATATTGGGCATCTTCTACAATTCCACGAAATCCCCAGCCATAGCTGGCAGGTAAATCGGGAATAGAATCTAATAACTCTTGTGTTTCCTGAATATACAGGAAAATATCAATTTCCTTCCCGTTTAATGCGCTACAATCCGTAATTGTTATACTTCCGGCCTGTTTAAAATTCTGAAAGTCAATTTTCGTAACTTCCCCGGAAAATTCGCTTTTTGCTGATGGAACATATAATATTGAACCATTCCTTGGATCCCAAGTAAATATTCTTGGCCAATAGATTCCTGTTCCTTCCCATGGGGTATTTGACAAATCGTAGGTCCCTTCTTTTACTGAAAACAGGGAGAGTATTTTTTCCCGGCTGCTATTACGTTCAACCGCTCCGGACCCGGCTATAAGCCGCCAATCATCCGTACTAGTATCTTCCAATTCAAACTGTAAATTAGACTCAGAAGAGGTTGACAAGTTTATCAGCCACACTTTGTTTTTTGACAGCCCCATGTGCGATTTTATATATTCCATATCGGACATTCTGCCGGGATCCGGAAAGGGTGTTCCATCCTGCATTATCCCATGTCCGCCGTTTTCAATGATATACAATTCTTGTATTGTTTGTCCGGCATTTTTTAAAGCCGTAATAAACCTAAGCGCCCCTTCCGATCCGTTTTCTCTGTCCAGTTCTCCAAATCTCGCATACATCGGAAGATCGTAAAAACGTTCTAAATGATTTATCGGCGAAAGTTCGACCGCTTTTCCCCTCGCATCCGCCTCCGGTATTTCTCCGACAGGCTGGCCCCAATACATTATGCCATTGGCGCGTCCGTTTAAAATTTGCGTCAAATCCGGTGAACTTATTT
>JAISOR010000154.1 GCA_031275535.1 Treponema sp.
GGAACAGTTCCCGCTTCCCCTGGAAATAGGCCTTGATGGTGGAGAGGAGCAGGCTCTTGCCGAAACGCCGGGGCCGGCCTAAAAAGTAGGGCTTGCCCTCAGTTGCCAGCCGGTAGATGTAGGCGGTCTTGTCCACGTACACATAGCCGCCGGTGCGGATATCCTCAAAGTCCTGGATGCCGATGGGCATTTTGCGCTGAACCATACCGCCAGTATAGCAGAAGAGCAGCGGATAGTACATGAAAGATCCCCCCACTCCACACTCCTCCCCACTGACTTTAACTATAATGCAGGCCCTTCAATTTTCTTGAAAAATTGCCCAATTTTAGCCCCGGACCGCTTGCAAATTATTTGTAAAAAAGATATGAATATAAAAAGCACCGGGGACCCGGCGGGGGCCCGGTGCTAAATTCTGTTAACGGAGGGTGGCATGAAGCAGCATGTGGTGTCGGCTTTGGTAGAAAACCGGTCGGGCACGCTGAGCCGGGTTTCCGGCCTCTTCAGCCGCCGGGGGTTCAACATCGACAGTCTGACTGTCGGGGAGACCGAAGACACTTCCATCTCCCGGATGACCATCGCGGTAAGCGGATCGGATCCGGTGCTTGAACAGATCATAAAACAACTCGGAAAGCTCGTGGATGTTATCGCCGTCCGGGAACTGGATCCTTCATCCTGCATACGCCGGGAGATCATGCTCCTCAAAATCGGCGCCAATGAGACCACCCGCCCGGCGGTTATTGAGATTGCCGGTATTTTTCGTTCCCGTGTTATCGATGTTTCCCCTTCCACTATTACTATTGAGGCCACCGGCGATATGGAAAAGCTGAACGGCCTTCTCCTCCTTCTACGCCCCTATGGCGTCCTGGAACTTGCCCGCACCGGCCTTGTAGCGCTGGAGCGGGGCTCCCTGGTACTAAGCATTAAATAGCCGGTAATTGCACGGCGGTTTCCTGTGGGACCCCCGCCGTAAGACAATTACCGGATTTTCTCGCATCCCCTGGGCTAAGACCCTTGGGGTCAATAAATTACAGGTAAATCCTGTAGAGGAGGCAGTATATGGCGATTATGTTTTATGAAAAAGATTGCGACCTGGGGGCGCTAAAGGGAAAAACCATCGCGGTCATCGGGTATGGTTCCCAGGGGCATGCCCATGCCCTAAACGCGAAGGAATCGGGGTGCAAGGTGATGGTGGGCCTCTATGAGGGTTCCCCCTCCTGGAAGCGGGCGGAAGCGGCGGGGCTGGAAGTAAGGACCGCAAAGGACGCCGCGGCCGCGGCGGATTTTATCATGATCCTGGTGAATGATGAAAAACAGGCCCGGCTCTATGGGGAGTCTATCAAGCCGGGGCTTAAACCCGGCAAGACCCTGGCCTTTGCCCATGGTTTTAACATCCACTTTGGACAGATCCTGCCCCCGGAGGATATCAATGTGGTGATGATCGCGCCCAAGGGGCCGGGCCACACGGTCCGGGAGCAGTACCAGGCCGGGGCGGGGGTTCCCTGCCTGGTCGCGGTACATCAGGACGCTACCGGCGACGCCAAGCGCCTGGCCCTGGCCTATGCGGCGGCCATCGGCGGCGCCCGGGCGGGGGTGCTGGAGACCACCTTTAAGGAAGAGACCGAGACGGACCTCTTTGGGGAACAGGCGGTCCTCTGCGGCGGGGTTGCGGCCCTGATGAAGGCGGGCTACGAAGTCCTTACCGAGGCGGGGTACCAGCCGGAGAGCGCCTACTTCGAGGTGATGCACGAGATGAAGCTTATCATCGATCTGGTAAACCGGGGGGGACTCTCCTATATGCGGTACTCCATTTCCGACACCGCCGAATACGGCGACTACATAAGCGGCCCCAAGATCATCACCGAAGAAACAAAAAACACCATGCGTCAGATTTTGAAGGAGATACAGAACGGCAAATTTGCCAAGGACTGGATCAGCGAAAATCAGGTAAACCGGCCCGTCTTCAATAGAATGCGGGCCATAGAAGCCCAGCATCCCATCGAAAAGGTGGGAAAGGAACTCCGCTCCATGATGAGCTGGCTGGGTAAACCGGAGGTTTGAAAAATGGCAAGTAACGATACGACCCGGATCATCAGGATCTTTGACACTACCCTTAGGGATGGGGAACAGGCACCGGGATGCAGCATGAATCCTCAGGAAAAACTGGAGGTCGCCAGGCGACTGGAAAAGTTAGGGGTAGATATTATGGAGGCCGGGTTCCCCGCGTCCAGCCCGGGGGATCTGGAATCGGTTAAAACCATAGCGGGGATCGTCAAGGACTGTACCGTGGCGGGGCTCTGCCGGTGTCTGGAGAAGGATATCGACGCCGGCCGGGAAGCCCTGGCCCGGGCGGCCCATCCCCGGATCCACGTGTTCCTGGCCACATCCCCCATCCACATGGAGTACAAGCTTAAAATGACGCCGGATCAGGTGGTGGAACAGGCGGTATCCGCGGTGAAGTACGCCGGAAAATTCTGCGCCGATGTGGAGTTTTCCGCCGAGGACGCCTCCCGGAGCGATCCCGATTTTGTATGCCGGGTCTTTGGGGAGGTCATCAAGGCGGGGGCTTCTACCCTCAATATCCCCGACACGGTGGGTTACGCCATGCCCGATGAATTCGGGCGGCTGGTCAAATATATCCGGGAGCATACCCCCGGCGGGGAGGGGGCAAAATTTTCGGTCCATGTGCATAACGATCTGGGGCTTGCGGTGGCCAACAGCCTGGCCGCTATTCAGAACGGGGCGGACCAGGTCGAGTGTACGATCAACGGCATCGGCGAGCGGGCGGGGAACGCCTCCCTGGAAGAGATCGTCATGGCCCTGCGGGTCAGGAGGGATTACCTCCAGGCCGATACCAGGCTCGATACTACCCAGATCTACGGTACCAGCCGCCTGGTAACCCAGGTAACGGGGGTGAAGGTTCAGCCCAACAAGGCCATTGTGGGGGACAACGCCTTTGCCCACGAGGCGGGGATCCATCAACATGGGGTTCTGGCAAACCGGACCACCTACGAGATCATGACCCCCGAATCGGTGGGTATCTCCACGAACCAGATGGTCCTGGGTAAACATTCGGGCCGCCATGCCTTTGAGGATCGCCTAAAAACCCTGGGGCTTAGTGTGGATGCCGCGACCATGGAAAACATCTTTGCGGAGTTTAAGGCCCTGGCGGATAAGAAAAAGGTGGTGAGTGACCGGGACATCGAAGCCCTGGTGATGGGCGCCGCCGCATCGGTGCCGGAGACCTGGAAGCTGGATCACTGGGCGGTGAACACCGGTTCCGCCCTGGGGGCCAGCGGCACCATCCGGCTTCAGCACAAGGACGGCAAGTATCAGAAACTGGTTTCCATGGGGGATGGCCCCATAGACTCGATCTTTAAGGCCATCAACCAGATCATCGGCAAGGAACCGGAACTGGAACTTTACGAGATCGGGGCCATTACGGGGGGCTCCGCTTCCCAGGGGGAGACCATGGTAAAGATCGCCCTCAATGGCCGGCGCTGGAACGGGCGGGGCGTTTCCACCGATGTGGTGGAATCCTCGATAAAGGCATATATAGCGGCGATCAACGCCATGGAATGGGAACTAGGGGCCGGATGCGCCTAGTTGCAGGGCTTTGCCGGGGGATTAAATATGAGTGATACAAACACGCCGGAACTTGAAATCCTGGATACCACCCTCCGGGATGGCGTCCAGGGAGAGGGGATATCCTTTTCGATACAGGATAAACTCGCCGTGGTCCGGGCCCTGGACGAACTGGGGGTAAGCTGGATAGAGGCGGGGAACCCGGGGAGTAATCCCAAGGATATGGAATTTTTCCGCCTTGCGGGGAACCTCAACCTGCGGCATGCCCGGCTCTGCGCTTTTGGGCCGACCCGGAAGAAGGGCATCCGCGCAGCGGAGGACCCCCAGATTAAGAGCCTCCTGGACTCCGCCGCCGGGGCGGTGGTGATCTTTGGGAAGAGCTGGGACCTCCATGTCTCCGAGATCCTGCGGGTGGAGCCGGAGGAAAATATCGCCATGATCGCCGATACCCTGGCCTTCCTCAAGGACAAGGGGCGGATCGTGATCTACGATGCGGAACATTTCTTTGACGGCTGGCTTGCCAATCCCGGCTATGCCCTGGCCACGGTAAAGGCCGCCCTGGACGCCGGCGCGGACCGGATCGTACTCTGCGATACCAACGGCGGGAATTTCCCGGATACCATCACCGCGGGAGTCCAGGCGGTGTCCGCCCTTTCTTCCGGCCCGGCCCGCATAGGCATCCATGCCCATAACGATTCCGATATGGCCAGCGCCTGTTCCCTGGCCGCGGTAAAGGCCGGGTGCCGTCATGTGCAGGGGACCCTGGTGGGCTTTGGGGAACGCTGCGGCAATACCAGCCTGGCGGCGGTGATCCCCAGCATCGAACTTAAGCTGGGGCTTCGCTGCCTTCCCCCGGGCAGGCTGGAACATATTTCGGAATTGACCCGCCGGGTGGCGGAGATCGCCAATGTACCGGTTCCCGGCAATATGCCCTACGTGGGGGCCCACGCCTTTTCCCACAAGGCGGGGATGCATGCCGACGGTATTCTCAAGGTCCGCCATTCCTTTGAGCATATAGACCCCGCCCTGGTGGGGAATGACCGGCATTTTTTGATGAGTGAAGTAGGGGGCCGTTCCGCCATTGCCGAACGGGCCAGGAAGATCGACCCCGCCATCACCAAGGATCACCCCGTAACCGCCGCGTTGGCGGCGAAACTCAAAACCCTGGAAGCCGGGGGCTGGCAGTTCGAAGGGGCCGACGGGAGCTTTGAACTCCTGGTCCGCCGGGAACTGGGTAAGTATCAGCCCCTCTTTAGGATAGAAGCCTATAGGGTGGTCAGCGAGCATCCCAACGGGGAGGCCATAGCCTGTTCCCACGCCTGGGTCAAGGTTTGGGTGGACGGTCAGCACGAGATCGCCGCCGCCGAGGGGGACGGGCCCGTGAACGCCCTGGACGGCGCCCTTCGCCGGGCCCTTACCCATTTCTACCCGGAGCTGGAACAGGTCCGGCTTTCGGATTATAAGGTCCGGGTCATCGACGGCAAGGACGCCACCGCCGCCAAGGTCCGGGTCCTTATTCAATCCACCGACGGGGTAAACACCTGGAGTACCCTGGGGGTTTCCGAGGACATTATCGATGCCAGCCGCGCCGCCCTGGTCGATTCCATTGAGTACAAGTTGATTGGGGATATTGAACGCCGGTTTAAGGCTTATTTGTGAAGATCGAGGCTTTCCCAAAACTTTAGTTTTGGGAAAGCAACCTCGATCCTATGCTGGAAGGAGGAGGTAGAAAGATGAAGTGTACCATAGCGTTGGTTCCCGGCGACGGGATTGGACCGGATGTGATCAAAGAGGGGGTGGAAGTTCTGGATGCCCTGGGGGATCTCTACGGACATCAATTTAACTATGTGGAACTGGAGGCCGGGGGCCGGGCCATTGACTCCACCGGGGAACCGCTGCCCGCCGCTGTCCTGGAGGCGGCGAAACAATGCGACGCGGTGTTACTGGGCGCCGTGGGGGGACCCCGGTGGGATACCCTGCCGGGCCGCCTCCGCCCGGAACAGGCCCTGCTGGGCCTGCGCTCCGGCCTGGGGGTTTTTGCCAACCTCCGGCCCGCGGCGCTGCTCCCCCAGCTAAGGGCCGCCTGTCCCCTCAAGGACGAGGTCCTTATGGCGGGTAACAGCGAGGGAAAGCCCGGTTTTGATCTGCTCATTGTCCGGGAGCTGACCGGAGGCTTGTACTTTGGTGAACGGGGCCGGAGCGATGACGGAAATTCCGCCTTTGATACGGAGCGGTATTCCAGGGCGGAAATTGAAAGGGTCCTGCGGGTGGCCTATGCCGCGGCGGCACAGCGCCGGAAGAAGCTCTGCGTGGTGGATAAGGCCAATGTGCTTGAGTCTTCCCGGCTTTGGCGGGAGACCGCCCAGGGGATGGCAAAGGAATATCCGGATATAGAAACCGCTTATATGTATGTGGATAACTGCGCCATGCAGCTTGTCCGTTCTCCCGGCCAATTCGACGTGATCGTTACCTCCAACCTCTTTGGAGACATCCTCTCCGATGAAGCCTCGGTCCTGACCGGCTCGATTGGGATGCTTGCGTCCGCAAGCCTCGGCGCCGCCGGGGATCCCCTGGCAAAAAACGGCCATCCCATGGGGATCTATGAACCCATCCACGGCTCCGCCCCGGACATTGCCGGGACGGATATCGCCAATCCCCTGGCCGCCATCCTCTCCGCGGCCCTGATGGTCCGGTACTCCTTTGGGCTTGAAAAAGAAGCCGCCGCCATTGAGGCTGCGGTGAACTCGGTCCTGGACGCGGGACTGCGGACCAGGGACATCGCTGCTCGCAGCGCCGCTGCCCGCAGCGATGCGGCCCGCAGCGCCGGAACCGGCCCGGAAAAAATAGTCGGCACCCGGGAGATGGGCCGGGCGGTCTTAAAGGCCCTGGAAACAAAAAAATAGGAGTATATATGAGAAGCGATTCCGTTAACAAGGGCGTTGCCAGGGCTCCCCACCGGTCCTTGTTCAAAGCCCTGGGGTTTATCGACGAGGAATTTAACCGGCCCCTGATTGGTATAGCGGTGGCAAAAAGCGAGATCGTTCCGGGGCATCTGCACCTGGACAGCATAGCCAAGGCTGCGGCCGACGGGGTCCGGCTGGCCGGGGGCGTACCGGTACAGTTTCCGGTTATCGGAGTATGCGACGGAATCGCCATGGGCCATGAGGGGATGCGGTATTCCCTGGTTACCCGGGAACTCATCGCCGATTCCATAGAATGTATGCTCATGGCCCATGGGTTTGACGGGGTAATCTATGTCCCAAACTGCGACAAGATCGTACCGGGGATGCTCATGGCCGCGGCCCGGGTCAACCTGCCGGGGGTTTTTATTTCCGGGGGACCCATGCTGGCGGGCCGCCTGGGGGGAAAGACCCTTACTTTGACAACCATGTTTGAGGCCGTGGGAGCCGTGGGCGCGGGGACCATGGACGAAAAAGAACTCGCCGCCCTGGAAGAAGCGGCCTGTCCGGGCTGCGGGTCCTGCTCGGGAATGTTCACCGCCAATTCCATGAACTGCATCACCGAGGCCCTGGGAATGGCCCTGCCGGGGAACGGTACGCTCCCCGCGGTAATGGCCGGGCGGATCCGGCTTGCCAAGAAAACCGGTATGCTCATCATGGATATACTCAGGAAGGATCTGCGGCCCCGGTCCCTGCTGAACGAGCGGGCCTTTTTGAACGCCCTGGCCCTGGACATGGCCCTGGGCTGTTCCACGAATACCGCCCTCCACCTTCCCGCCATAGCCCATGAGGCGGGGGTAAAGCTGGATCTGCGGATTTTTAATGAGGTCAGTGCGATAACCCCAAACCTCTGTAAACTGGCCCCCGCCAGCGCCACTCCCATCGAGGACCTCCATGCCGCCGGCGGGGTCAGCGCGGTGCTTAAAGAGTTGTCCAAAAAAAACCTGATAGATCCCCAGGCTCCTACGGTATACGGAACCCTGGAAGACGCGCTCCGGGAGGCTCAAAATACGGATCATCAGGTTATCCGGCCCATAGAGAACCCCTATTCCCCCACCGGCGGCCTGGCGGCGCTTTGGGGCAACCTGGCCCCCGAGGGCTGTGTGGTTAAACAGAGCGCGGTGGCCCCCGCAATGCTGAAACACCAGGGGCCCGCCCGGATCTTCGATTCCGAGGAAGCCGCTTTCCGGACCATTATGGAGGGCAAGATCGTTCCGGGGGACGTGGTGGTGATCCGGTATGAGGGACCCCGGGGCGGGCCGGGGATGAAGGAAAAGCTGGCCCCCACCGCGGCCCTGGCAGGCCGGGGGCTGGACGACAAGGTGGCCCTCATCACCGACGGTCGTTTCTCCGGGGCCACCAAGGGGGCCGCCATCGGCCATGTTTCCCCCGAAGCCGCCGAGGGGGGCCCCATCGCGCTGCTTGAAGAGGGGGACCGGATCGCCATTGATATCCCCGGCCGTTCCATCTCGGTATTGGTGGATGATGATGAGCTGGCTAAACGCCGGTCCCGGTGGAGCCCTCCGCCTCCCAAGGTAACCCGGGGCTACCTGGCCCGGTATGCCCGGCAAGTAGGCTCCGCTGCCGCCGGAGCGATATTTAAAGAGGACTAACCAGAGGCTGTCCCAAAACTTCAGTTTTGGGAAAGCCTCACCATTAACACGAGGAGTGGTGTATGCAGTATTCAGGCGCCCGTATTTTAATTGAAACCCTAATAGAGCAGGGGGTGGACACCATATTTGGATATCCCGGCGGGCAGGTCTTATTTATCTACGATGAATTATACAAACACAGGGACCGGATTCGCCATATTCTGGTGAGCCACGAACAGCACGCCGCCCATGCGGCGGATGGTTATGCCCGGTCCACCGGGAAAGTAGGGGTATGCCTGGCTACCTCCGGCCCCGGAGCGACGAACCTGGTAACCGGAATCGCCACCGCGGCCATGGATTCGGTCCCCCTGGTGGCTATTACCGGCAACGTTACCGTTCCTCTTGTGGGAAAAGTCAGTTTTCAGGAAGTGGATATAACCGGCGTTACCATGCCCATTGTGAAACATAATTGGATCGTGGAGGATGTAAATGAGTTAGCCGAGATCGTCCGGGAGGCCTTTGTGGTGGCCCGATCCGGCCGGCCCGGGCCGGTACTCATCGATATCCCCAAGGATATTACCGCCCATTCCGGCGAATGGCTCCCCCGGATCGGCGGGGGGCCGGAAAAAAACGCCGGTTCGGGGAAACCCGGCCGCCCTGAACCGGGGAAGCCCCCCGCCGGTGTTCCCGCCGGGGCCTCGGTCCTGGGCGCCCGGGCGCAGCGCCTTGAAGAGCGGAACGAACGGCCCACCTTTACCGGTGAAGATATCCTCCGGGCGGCGGACTTGATCCGGGCGGCGAAGCGGCCGGTCATCTATGCCGGGGGCGGGGTCATTATTTCCGGCGCCTGGGAAGAACTCAAGAAATTCGCGGAACGGCTCGGAGCGCCGGTGGCTCTAAGCCTTATGGGAATCGGGGCCTTTCCCCAGGATCATCCCCTTTATACGGGATTAATCGGCATGCATGGAACCGTGGCTTCCAACAAGGCGGTTCAGAAAGCGGATCTGCTGGTGGCCATCGGCGCCCGTTTTTCCGACCGGGTAACCAGCCGGGCGGATCAATTCGCCAAGGATGCGAAGATCCTCCATTTGGATATTGATCCCGCGGAGATCAGTAAGAACGTCCGGGCCGGGGCCTGGGTGGTAGGGGACACAAAAAAGGTTCTGGGTGAAATTCTCGCCAAGCTGCCCCCCCGGGTGGAAACGGAATGGAATGACGATATTATCAAATGGAAGCAGAAGGTCCCCAAGGCCCATCATCGCGATACGGCGTTGCATCCCCGCTTCATGATCCAGGAGGCTGCCAAGAGGCTGGGGCCCGAGGCCCTGATAGCTACCGATGTGGGGCAGCATCAGATGTGGACCGCCCAGTTTTATCCCTGTACCCGGCCCCGGTCCTTTATCACCTCCGGGGGGCTGGGAACCATGGGCTTTGGCCTGGGCGCGGCCCTGGGGGCCAAGACGGCCAACATGCAACGGCC
>JAISOR010000191.1 GCA_031275535.1 Treponema sp.
TCTGGGCCGCAAACCTCTTTTTTACCAGCCCCCGCTTCTGCCTAAGTACGGACTGGGCCTATTCGCGGACCTTTGCCTATGGGGAGGACCTCTACGGCCATATGGCCCTCCGCATCGGGGACCGGCCCTGGCGGATATCCCTGGCCGTGGACGCCGCGGGCAGCCGTTATGTGGGCAGGGACGGCGCCGCCGCGGGTCCGGGGTTCAGGACCGCCGCCCGGATCGACCGGAGGGGCCGGAAAAACAGCCTCCTCCGGTTCAGCGCCCTCTTCCGCGCCCCCGGCATGGGGGAAGCCTTTGATACAATTTCCGGCCTCCTCTCGTACCGCTTCCCCGGCCCCTCCGGGGAGACGCCCGTCAGCCTGAGCCGTATTTCATTAAGCCTGAACCGGGACATCGCCGGGGGGGAAACAATTCCGGAAAGCCTGGAGGGCCTCCTGGAGCTCAATCTATGGAAGCTGCAATTCACGTTCCGGGGGAGCCCCGCGGGGAGCCTGTCGGGGGAAACATCCTACAATGCGGGGATATTCCGCCTTAGATTAAGCCTGGGATACACCGGCCGGCTTTGGGAGGGCTCCTGCGGCCTGTCCCTACAGGGAAAACCCGGCCGCCTTAACGTCACCATCGCCTCGGCAGACCTGCCCGCAGACTGGACCTACAGCCTTTCCTGGCGGCTGCGGATATAGGGCGGATTCAGCGCTCCTTGTAAGGAGGGAGCCGGGGCTTATAGTATAGCCATGACAGCGAGGATAGTTCCTTATGAAGGGGACGCTGCGCCCATGAGGATGCGGCCCCCCCTGGCGGCCCGGCGTTTTTCAGAAAAATCCATGAAGCTCTTTAAGGTGCTGTTGATCACCAAAGATCGGGGGACCCCCTCTTCCTTTAACAGCCCCGCGGCCTTGGAAAAATTCCCCACGTCCTCCCAATAATGGGCGTCGCTGCCGCAGCTTAAAAAAGCCCCGTACTCTTTACAAAGCCTTGCCACGGCATGGCAGTTTTCCTCACTCCCCGGACGGATCCGGAAGGAGCTGTTGTTTATCTCCAGGGCCTTTCCGTATTGCCGGGCGGCCTGGACCACTTCTTCAATATTGATGGGATAGGCCGGATTCCCCGGATGGGAAATAGCGTCCACATAGGGATTAGCCAGGGCGGCGATCAGGGCGCGGGTGTTTTCTTCCCTTCCCCGGGACTTAAAACAGGCCTCATGAAAACCGGCCATCACAAAATCCAGCCTTTTAAGATATGCGGGGCCCAGATCTATGCCGCCCTGGGCATCGATTATGTTTGCCTCCACTCCGCTAAAAAAATACACCCCCCTTATTTTTTTGGGCAGGATCCGTAAATTCCCAAAATGATAGGGATGGGTCCCTCCGGGAAGATCCGGCCCGTGATCGGTTAAAACAAAACCCTTCAAGCCCCGTGTCCGGGCGCCCCGGGCCAGGTCATCAAGGGTAGAATAGGCATGGCCCGAGGCTATTGAATGGGTATGGGTATCTATATATATCTTCATATATATACAATATACAATTTTTCTTTTTTATTTTACAATCATCCTATTCTGGTATACACTTTCTTCCATCTTTCATAAAAAGGAGAATGTGATGATCCTATGCTGCGGTGAAGCCCTTATCGATATGGTTCCTGCGGATCTTGACGGCCGGACGGTCTTCTTGCCCTGCCCCGGCGGGAGTCCTTACAATACGGCCATTGCCATAGGCCGGCTTGGGGCGCCGGTATGTTTTCTGGGGAGGCTCTCGCGGGATTTCTTTGGGGAGATGCTCATAGAACGGCTTAAGCAAAATAAGGTGGGCACGGAACTCATCATCCGATCGGACCAAAACTCCTCCCTGGCCCTGGTTAAGCTTGAACCGGGCCGGGAGCCGCAATACCTGTTCTATACCGAAGATACGGCGGATCGCTCCTTCTCCCCCGGCGATATTCCCCCGCAGCTGCCCCCGGAGCTTAGGTGCATCCTCTTCGGCTCCATCGCCATGACCATGGAACCCGTGGCCTCCACCATCGAGGCCCTGATACGGCGGGAAAGCGCCCGGACAGAAGGGCCGCTTATCTCGGTGGACCCCAATGTCCGGCCCTTTATGATCCCCCACAGGGAGGCCTATGCCAAACGCTTCGAGGGATGGCTTGCCTTGGCGGCCATCGTCAAAATCTCCCAGGCGGATTTTGACTTTATATACCCGAATCTGGGGCTGGAAAAATCCCTCCAAAGGGTCATAGACTCCGGGCCCCGGATGGTGGTCGTTACCCTGGGACAGGAGGGGGCCCTGGCCCTTCTTCGCCGGAATGACGGCGCCCTGGTCCGGGTCAGCGCCCCGGTTATTGAGGTGCCGGTGGTAGACACCATAGGCGCCGGAGACACCTTCCACGGGGCCCTGCTCTCCTGGCTTGAACTAGGGGGAAAAATGTCCCCGCAAGCCCTGGGGGAACTCACGGAGGAAGAACTCTATGGGGCCCTCCTCTTTGCCAATAAGGCGGCTTCCCTGGTCTGCGCCAGGCGGGGCGCGGAGCCGCCCTCAATGGCCGAGGTAGAAGCCCTGTCCCCGGGGGGGGAATGACGGCGATGTCCGGTAATAGCCTGGGAACCCTGTTTAAGGTCACCACCTTTGGCGAATCCCACGGCCCGGCGCTGGGCTGTGTCATAGACGGCTGCCCCGCGGGGATCCCGCTGGATCGGGAGAGCATCCGCCGGGAACTGGCGCGCCGCCGCCCCGGCGGAGGGGGGGCCGCCACCACCAGGCTTGAGCCCGATGAGCCGGAACTCCTTTCCGGGGTTTTTGAGGGGAAAACCCTGGGCACCCCCATCGCCATAGTGGTCCGGAACACCTCCCAGCGGCCCGCCGATTATGAGGCCCTCAAGGACCTGTACCGGCCGGGACACGCGGACTGGACCTGGGAGGCCAAATACGGACTCCGGGATCACCGGGGCGGCGGGCGGAGTTCGGGCAGGGAAACCCTGGGCCGGGTCGCGGCGGGGGCCGTGGCCAAGGCCTTTCTGGGGGAACAGGGGATCAGCATCCGGGCCTGGACCTCCTCAGCGGCGGGCATCGAGGTCCCCCCTCCGGGATCTCCCGGTTTTGATTTTGAGGAACTTGAACGGAACCCCCTTAGGGTTCCCCACCGGGAACGGGCGGAACGGATCCTGGAAAAGATAGAAGCCCTCGTAAAGGAGGGGGACAGCGCCGGCGGGACCGTATCCTGTCTGGTAAGGGGCCTCAGCCCGGGGCTGGGGGAACCGGTTTTTGCAAAACTCGACGCCCTCCTGGGGGGGGCCATCCTCTCCATAGGGGCCGCCAAGGGCATAGAATTCGGCGCCGGCTTCGGGGCCGCCCGGGAACAGGGCTCGGTCCATAATGACCGGCCCGTGCCTGCCCCCCAGGGGCAGGATATCCTCCCCGGAGTTCCGGCCCTGAGCTACGAGACTAATAAGGCCGGGGGAATCCTGGGGGGCATATCCACCGGAATGCCCCTGGAATTCACCGTGGCCTTTAAGCCCGTGCCGTCGATAGCAAAAAAACAGCTTACCACGGACCGGGAAGGAAACATCCGGGATCTGATCATCCGGGGCCGCCATGATGTATGTATCTGCCCCCGGGCGGTTCCGGTGGTGGAGGCCATGACCGCCCTGGTCCTGGCGGACCTCCTGCTCCTGAACCGCGCCGCCAGGATATGAGCCCTCCGCCAGGGATCTAGCCCTTCCTGATATGCAGGGGTATGGAGGTCAATTCCTTATCATCGACATATAAGACAAAATTGACCACCCCGCTGCTGCTAAAATGCAAATTCGAAATGGTAAACACCAGATGGGATACGGCGGTGGCGTTTCCGCCGCCCTTAACCTCCACATATCCGGTAATAGGCTCTATGTTCAACTCACCGTCCAGATCCCTGGCCTCAATCCGAAAACTGTGACTGGCGAATTCCCAGATATCAAAACGAATCCGAATGACCACTGAAAGCAGGGGATGCACACAGGGAAAATTTTTAGCGATGATCGTATCGAAGGTCCCCACCACGGTAAGTTTACCGCCGTTTTCCTGGGCAAAATCACAAAAGGTAAATATTTCAGTTTTCATACAAGACTCCGTTCCTCAATTTTAACAGGACCGCCAAAATCATACAACCTTGCAATACCAGGGCAAAGGCATTTACTCTTTATCCGGGATACTTTACGGCAATTCCACCGGTACGGTGAGGAAATTCCTTGGGGTCCGGCCTGATGCCTTATTCGGAACAGCGGCTTTAACGGGGCCTACGCCATGCTGCCTTTTTTCATCAACACGTTATCACGTGCTTTTCAGGGCGTGGCCTGACAGACCTTGGTCCGATGACACCCCACCAGGGTTTTTCTCCACCGTACCGGTGCATTTCTCCGGGGTATCCCGGAGAAATGTCAAAAAATTGCCCGGGCGTTCCTTATAGGGGGAGGAAGGGAGATACCGGCGGCAGGGATTTACCGCCGGTCAGGAGGCCTGGTTGATTTCGGCGGGCATGGTCAGGGGAATAAAGACATTAAAGGTCGTCCCTTTTCCTTCTTCGGTTTGCAGCCTTATGGAGCCATTGATACTTTGAAGCCGTTCCCGGACCAGGTTTAATCCGATGCCCCGGCCTGCATGGACCCCTTCAGTTTCGGCGGTACTAAATCCCGGCGCAAAAAGCACCTGGACCAGGCGGTTTTTATCCTGCGCCTCTTCATCGGTCTGAATCAAATTGTTTTTCCGGGCCTGCTCCCGGATCTGGTTAAAATTAAGGCCCTTCCCGTCATCGGCAAGCCTAATGTGGATCTTTTCATCCCTTACCTTAATTGAAAGACGGATAGTCCCAAGTTCATCCTTGCCCCTGGACAGGCGTTCTTCCGGGTCTTCAATGCCGTGGGCAACCGCGTTCCGCACAAGCTGGGTAAGAACTTCTTTTATAAGCCTGCGGGGACCGCTCTCTATGGCCTGGGAATCGATGCCTTCCACCACAAACTGCACCTTCTTCTCCAGATCCCGGGAAGCCTTTTCGCAGGCCTTGGTCAGGGACTGGATAAGGACATACTCGTCCTGATTTCGGGTATCGCCGGTTTTAAAGGACTGTATCTTGTCTATGGTTTTCCTGAATTTGTCCTTCTCCCGCATGATCTTTTCCAGTTCCAGGGTTATGTGGAGTATCTCTTCATAGCCAATAGTATCCTGCTCCCGGATTTTTTTTATCTCCGATTCAAGGGCATGGAGTTTTTCACTGAATTGTTCAAGTCCAAGAATTACGGCATTGGATTTTATGGCATGTACGGATTGATAAATTTCCACCATGGCGTCCTGGGAAGACAGGTCTTTGTCCTTAAGGGTATCGTTGATCCGGTTAAACTCATACTCGGTATCTTCGATAAAATCGCCGAATACCCGGGGTTCCACCTGGATAATCTCAAAAATGGAGCGCATCTCTTCCTGGCGTTTATTCTCTTCTTCGGAAAGCTGCTTCTGCAATTCCACCTCATTGGTAACATCCTGGACGGTTCCTAAGATAAAAACCGTACCCTGTCCGCGGTCCACCGATGCAAAGGAACAGCGCAGGGTCTTTTCCTCCATGGTCCCGATACTTATATAATTAAACTCATGGAGGGGATTTATATCCTCCAGCATTTGGACATCAAAGGCCCGGTCAAAGACCATGGTAAAATAATCCTTCAGCGTCTCCTGTTCCTTGGATTTAATAGAAGCCGACAGGAGATCTACAAAATTCCTTCCCTGTAATTCGGTTTCCGCAAGGACCTCTTCCATGGCCTTGGAATACTGCGGCTGGATCGTATAATTCCGATCCATAAGGAAAAGACCAACCTTGAGGTTATCCTTCATGGCAGCCATTTCGTCCCGTTCCGTTTGCAGGTCGCGGCTAAGCCGTTTTATCCAGTTCTCCTTGGTAAGCCGGACGCCCTCATACACAATGGTCAGCGTAAGGACCAGAAAATATACGCCGCAAAGACGAAACGCTATGTCCGCGGTATAGTCAAATCCGGCATAGCCGGGAATAAAGACTACCGCCGCCAC
>JAISOR010000225.1 GCA_031275535.1 Treponema sp.
TAAAGGGGGTTCTTATGCTCTTTGGCCTTCAGGTCCTGCAGATCCTTATCGCGGTTATCCCCGGGGAACCGGTGGAATTACTGGCCGGTGCAGCCTACGGCGCCCTGGGGGGCCTTGGAATCTGCCTATTGGGATGCATTTTTGCCTCTTCCCTGATCTTTATCCTGGTCAGGAACTTCGGTTCGCCCCTGGTAGTCCGTTTTTGGGGAAAAGACGCCGCCGCCTACACCTTCCTGCATGATACCCCCAAAATTATCCGGGTGGTCTTTATTCTGTTTTTAGTCCCCGGAACGCCCAAGGATGTCCTTACCTATATCGTTCCTTTAAGCAAGCTAAAGGCCTATCAGTTTATCCTTATCTCCGCCTTTGCCCGGATTCCTTCAATCCTTACGTCTACGATTATGGGCGATTCCCTGATTCAGGGTAATTGGAAGCTTTTTCTGCTTATCTTTTTGATCACCGCCCTCATCGGCCTCTTGGGTATACGGATCAAGGAGCGGATTATCAAAGCCTGCCGGTGATAACTGGAGGATAGCCCTAATCCTGGGCCTGTTTTGCCTTTAATTCTTCCAGAGGCAGCCCTTCAAGGTAGGAATCAAGCTGATTTTGTTCATCATTGGGCAGGAAGAGGAATTCCAGGGAAATTTCAGGGCCCATCCGGACAACCCGGCATATGGGAGACAGGATGGTATCCCCGGTACGAAGGGAGCAGTCGGACAATTCCTGGCCTTCGACCAGGTTTCCCACGGCGGCGCTCTCATCGGGCACAAAGGAAATGCCGCTGCTGGAAATTGTCTTTACCACCCCGTTAATCATGGTTTTATCCGTGGGATTCGAAATACAGATCCCCAACCGGTTCCAGGGTTCCGCATGGAACCGCTGGGTTTTGCGTTTGTCCTCTATCGTCACATACCGGCCCAGGATCTTCTGGAGGCGGTCAACTTCCGTGGCATTGTTTAAATCCTCCGAAACAATGCCGCTGACCCCAAGATAGAAGGCCTTGGACGCTTCTTCCAGGGAAAAATTCTTTCCCTTTAGGATAATAATGGGGCAGACATCTTTGGGCCTGTCGCTGCGGATAAATTGGACAATGATCTTCCAATGCCGGGGGAAATCCTTGGCATTGATAATGACCCCTGTGGGGTCAATTTCATCAACATTGTCCATGGCTTTAAGGACATGCTGATACCAAATCAAATCAAATCCCAGGGGTTTGATATTCTGGGCAATGATATCAAAAATCTCATCGGAACCAAGGATTACTAATAGTTTCATTCAGTCCCCAAATTTAATACCGTATAATCGATGATGATCCAAATATCGTCTTTACGGCGTAAAAAATATGTATAACGCTTTCTTTCAGTATAGTTCCCAATTTTAAATTTTTCTAGTACCGTAACCGTGCCTTCTTCTGCCCCATAGGTGGTACGCTCGATCTCAAATTCCGCGGGTATGGTAACGATGTCGCCGTCGATTATCCCGTTTTCCAGCTCGGTCCGGTAACGGGCCAGCATACGCTGGCGGCCTTCCTCGGACTCCGCAAGCCATTGCCTCCGGCGGACGGGATCCCGGGAAATCATGGTTTCCAGGTCCATATAGAGGAAAAATTTCTCCCATTGGGTTTTCTGCCGGGCCCTAAGCATGTATTCTATGACCTGATCCGGCGGGAGCTGCTCCCGGACCAGGATCGCATTGGTTTCCACATCCATGGCCAGGGGGATTCCGCCGGGCCCCGGCAGTGAGGGCGGCCGGAGGTTAAGGTGAAGCCGGTTGGATTCCAGGGGATGGGCGGCGTTTATGCCGGAATTATCCGGCGCCGGCCGGTACAGTTCCGGGTACATCCTGGCCTGGATTACAAAGGACCCGGCCTGGTTAAGCTCCGCATAGTTCCGCAGATCCTCCACAAAGGAAAAGGATTCCCCCGGTTCCACCACAACTTCCCGGAAAAAAACCTGCTGGCTGCCGGCCCGCTTTCGTATCAGCAGCTCGGCGGGGGCCAATGCCCGGTTTGACATGGTCCGGATATCAAAATCAACGGAAAAGGCCCGTTCATCCGCCAGCTTAAACCGGTAGGTAGAAGCTCCGGCATTGGTAATGGTGATATGTATAAAGATAGGATCATCCCCGGCGCCCTGGATATGGTAGATCCGCTTATCAAAATACCGGATACTCAGGCCGATATCGGAAGCCGCGGACACGGAAAGGAGCCCCGCAAAAAGAAAGAGGATTACAAAAAGGGGCGTTTTAAAAATATGATTCGGTTGTTTCACCCTGAAACTCCATCTATGGAGGCTTCCCTCGATTGCTGTTTAAAAAAATCCGGTAATATATTATAGTAATCGGCACAGTTGTATGAATACCTTATCCTTTCCTTTGTTCTTGGATAGAATTGTTTCTTCAAAAACGGCAGCCGCGGTTCTGGCGGCATATAGGGGGGAACATTTTCCCCTGGAAATAGAGGGACCCGAAGGGGCCTTTAGCGCCCTCCTGCTGGCAGGTCTATACACCGCCAAACCCGGAATCTTTCTGGTGGTGGTTCCCACCGAAAGGGAAGCCGCGGATCTCGCCTCCGATCTGGAGATCTTAGGCCTGCCGGTGACCCTCTTTCCCTGGTGGGGCGCCCTGGCCTACCGGGAAATGGCTCCCCTTTCCGCGGTTTTTGGGGAACGGACCAGGGTATTAAGCGCCCTGGCCCGGGGGAATAGGGGCATTGTGGTCGTCTCCGAGCGGGCCTTCCTTACCCCCCTGCCGCCGCCGGACTATATCAGGCGGCTCCTCATTACCCTGCGGCCCAAGGGCGCCATTGATACGGTGTCCCTGGCGGAAACCCTGGTACGCTACGGTTATACCAGGGTCCCCCGGGTCCAGGTCCACGGTGAGTTCGCCCTCCGGGGGGAAGTGCTGGATATTCTTATGGGGGGGGAGGAACAGGCCTACCGGGTATTGTTCGATTTTGAAGAGGTGGAATCCATCAAACGGTTTGATCCCCTGGATCAAAGCGGTTTGGACCGGGTTGATGAATTGGTAATCCGTCCCATAAAGGAAGTGGTCTGGTCCGATGACCGGATCGAAAGCCTCAGCCTTAACCTGGCGGCCCTAAGGGAATTTCCCGAAAAGGGCCGGGCCATTCTGGAGGACCTTATGACCCGGCGGATGGCCGCCGGGGAGGAACTCTTTTTCCCCCTGGCCTTTGAAAGGCCCGCGACCCTGCTGGATTACATAGGGGGGGCCGCCGGGGGGACGGTTTTTTATCCCGAGCGGGAGCGGCTTGAGAATGCCCAGGAATCCCTGAACCGGGAATACCAGGGCCTTTACCAGAAAACCCTCCGGGAACAGGCCGCCCGCCCGTCTCCCCGGCGGGAGGTCCCCGCACCGGAGCGGATCCTCCTCCAGTTTGCGGAACTTGCCCGGCATAATCCCCGGCGGGTTTCCTTCATGGCTATCAAGGGCGGCGGAGAGGCCGATGCCCATCGTTTTTCCCTGGCCTGTGATCCTCCCCGGAGCTTCTTCGGGAATATCGCCTATTTAAAAGAGGAATTCTCCGCCCTGGCTAACCAGGGCTGGGAACTGGTGGTGGCCGCCGAATCGGAGATCCAGGCGGAACGGATCCGGGAACTGCTTAAAGATGGGGGGGCCGAAAAGAATTTGCCCGACGGAAAAACCGCACCCTCCGGGTCCCGGGTTTCGGTAATAGCCGCCCCCCTTTCCGCGGGTTTTGCCCTGCCGGAGATCAAGTTCATGCTGGTCCAGGAGAATGAGATCTTCGGCCGGCGGAAGCGGCCCCCCCGGTCCCTCAAACAGGTCCGCAGCAGCCCCATCGATACCTTTGTGGAGCTGAATCCCGGGGATTATGTGGTTCATGTCAATTACGGTATCGGGCTTTTTAAGGGGATCGACCGGATCCGGGCCCTGGGGCATGAGCGGGATTATATCAAGCTGGAATACCTGGGGGAGGAGGTGGTCTTTGTCCCCATAGAACAGGTCAACCTGGTCCAGCGGTATATTGGGAACGAGGGTTCTCCCCCCCGGCTGGACAGGCTGGGGTCCAAGAGCTGGGAAAACAGGAAGGGCCGGGTTAGAAAATCCGTGGAGGACATCGCGGAAAAGCTTATCCTCCTCTATTCCAAGCGGAAGGCCGCCCAGGGCTTCTCCTTTCCCCCGGATACCGAATGGCAGACCATGTTCGAAGCGGCCTTTCCCTTTGACGAGACCGAGGATCAACTCCGCTGTGTGGAGGAGATCAAGGCCGATATGGAGAGCCCCCATCCCATGGATCGGCTGGTTTGCGGGGACGTGGGGTATGGCAAGACCGAGGTGGCGGTTCGGGCCTGTTTTAAGGCCGTCATGGGGGGAAAGCAGGTGGCTTTTCTGGCCCCCACTACCATCCTGGCGGAGCAGCATTTTGAAAATTTCCAGGAACGGTTCTCCCAGTTTCCCATCCGCCTGGGGATGCTCTCCCGCTTTGTGGATCGGGGGCGGATAAAAAAGACCCTGGACGCGCTGAGGAGGGGGGAGATCGACATCCTGGTAGGGACCCACCGGCTTATCCAGAGGGATGTGGTCTTTAAAGACCTGGGACTCATGGTGATCGATGAGGAACAGCGCTTTGGGGTTAAGGATAAGGAACGGCTCAAGGAACTGAAGACCAACGTGGACTGCCTGTCCCTCAGCGCCACCCCCATCCCCCGGACGCTCCACATGAGCCTCCTTAAGATCCGGGACATGAGCCTCCTGGCGACCCCGCCCCAGAACCGGCACCCCATAGAAACCGTTATTGAGGAATTTAACGAGGACCGCCTGGCCGCGGCCATCCGGCGGGAGGTGGAACGGGGAGGGCAGGTCTTTTTTCTCCATAACCGGGTGGAAAGCCTGAACGAGACCCGGCTTAAAATTGAACACCTGGTGCCGGAAATGCTGGTGGATACCGCCCATGGCCAAATGGAGGCCCGTGAGCTTGAGGATGTGATGCACCGTTTTATCCATGGGGGCTTCCATGTCCTGGTTTCCACCACCATCATAGAGAACGGCATAGATATTCCCAACGTGAATACCATCATTATAGACCGGGCGGATATGTACGGGGTTTCCCAACTCTACCAGCTCCGGGGGCGGGTGGGCCGGTCCGACCGGGTGGCCTATGCCTACCTCTTCTATCCCAAAGACCGGGCCCTCTCGGAGGTGGCCATGAAACGGCTTTCGGTCATTTCGGACTTTACCGAATTGGGCTCGGGTTTTAAAATCGCCATGAAGGATATGGAGATCCGGGGGGCGGGCAATCTCCTGGGCCGGGAACAGTCGGGGGATATTTATTCCGTGGGTTTTGACCTGTACCTTCGCCTGCTGGAAGATGCCATCAGGAAGCTGGAGGACGAAGACTACGAGGCGGAAGGGGAGACCCTTTTGGAACTGGAGTATTCCGGCTATATTCCTGACGCGTATATCGATTCGGCCCAGGAAAAAATGGAGGTCTATAAGAAGATCGCCTCCGTTAAGACCAGGGAGGAACTGGAGCGGGTCTACGGGGAACTGCTGGACCGTTTCGGCCCCCTGCCGGACGAGGCCGCCTCCCTCTTGTCCCTGGCGGAGATCCGCATTATCTGCCGGGATATTTCCGTTTCCTCCTTGAAAGAACGGGGCGGACTTGTTAGGGTTGAATTTGGAAAGGTATCCAAGGTTAAGGTCGATCGCCTGATACGGCTCATGAAAGAGAGTAACGGAAAGGTAAAACTGGACCCCCGGGCGCCCAATGTTTTGATCCTGGCCACGGGCAGTATAGGCCTTAAAGAAAAGAGCGAATTTATCCGGGAAAAATTGGCTGCCCTGGCGGGGTAGGCCAAGACCACCCCAGGCAGCGCGGGAAATGAGGAGCGGATTAAAGTGAAGATTACGGCGGTGGCGTTTGATTATGGGGGGGTAATTGCCTATCCCCCCGGCCCGGAGGCGCTGGAGGAATTGGCTGCCCTGGCGGGTTTGGACAGGCAGACCCTGGAGAGCCTCATGTGGCGTTACCGGGAGGACTATGACCGGGGTTTGGTTTCGGGGAAGGCCTATTATAAGGCCCTCCTGGCCCGGAAGGGGGTCCATCCCGGCGACGGGGTCCTCGAAAAAATGGCGGCCCTGGATTCCGCCGGGTGGACCCATATAAACCCCGGCACGGTCAGGCTTATGGAGGACCTGAAGGGCGCCGGTTTAAAACTGGGGATCCTCTCCAACATGCCCCATGAGTTCTTAGTCATGGCCCGGGAACGCTTTCCCGTGTTTAAACTTCCCCAGGCAGGCATCTTTTCCTGTGAACTCGGCCTGGTTAAACCCGGGGAAGCCATCTACCGGGCCCTGCTTTCCGCCCTGGGCTGCGAACCGGGGGGGACCGTTTTTTTCGATGATATGCCGGCGAATGTGGACGCGGCGGTTTCTTTAGGGATTAGGGCCTTTGTATGGCGGGACGTGGAAGCCGCCCGGAAGCAATTACGGGATTTGGCGGTCCCGGTATAGTCCAAGGAGTCATTGTATGGAGTTGTTCAAAACGGCGATGGTTTTTACGGTTGTAGTCCTGACCATGATTATAGTTACACCCCTGGGATTGGTGGCCCTTATTTTAAGAGGCATAGGGCTAAAAAGGCTCATGGCCCTGGGGGTCTATAAGATAGCCCAGGGCTGGGCCCGGCTTCTCATCCTCTGTACGGGATGCAAGCTTACCGTTTTAGGCAGAGAAAACATCCCCCGGAAAGAGGGGGTTTGTTTTATCAGCAACCACGGGAGCATATTTGATATTATCCTCCATCTGGCGTTTATCGGCAGACCCTTCGGATTCGTCGCCAAAAAAGAGCTGGCCCTTATCCCCATCCTGAATGGCTGGATTTTACTATTAGGGGGTCTTTTTATTGACCGGAAAAACATCAGAAAGGCGGTGGCCACTATTAACGCCGGTGTTTCCCGAATCGAGAAGGGCGGCGCCATGATCATCTTCCCCGAAGGGACCAGGAGTAAGGGCCGGGGGCTGCTGCCCTTCCGTCCGGGGGCTCTAAAGCTGGCAACCCAGGCAGGGGCGCCTATTGTTCCGGTAGCCATCCAGGGCAGTTACGATGTCTTTGAAAGGACCGGCAGGGTCAAGGCGGTGCCGGTCCGGATCGTCTTTATGCCGCCGATTGGCCCCATGGACATCCCCGCGGGGGAGCGGAGGAGTGTGCTTGCGGAGCATGTCCAGGGGATAATCGCCGCGGCCCTGGAAAGCTAAGGCCCCGCGGCCCCGGGAAATAGTCTCCCTTTTGGGCGCTACATGATTCGAACATGTGACATCCACGGTGTAAACGTGGCGCTCTGACCAGCTGAGCTAAGCGCCCGGGGGCAAAAAGCCCGCCGCTCATAATAGCCGCTTAAGGAATCGGCATAAGGAGACAGGCAGAGCTTATCATATAGGGATATTTTTCGTCAACCTGTTTTTTGCCGGATCAGGGGCTTAAAAACCCTGATCCGGCGGGTTGACAAGCTATTATTTTTTATGATAAAGTCCTTCTTACCTGTAAAAAGACAAGTCGATCCCTTAGCCGGGCAATAGCGCAGTTGGTTTAGCGTACAAGTATGGGGGACTTGGGGTCCCCGGGTCAAATCCGGGTTGCCCGACTAAGGGATCGACCGCCAGGAAAAGCCTCATTAGACGAGAAATATCCTAAATACTGAAACAAGCGGATTTGAACCGGAGTGCCGTGCCCCGGAAAGGCGCAAGCCTTGGAGGGGCTGGGGCGCAAGGATGCGCCCCAAGGCACGGAGGCGGGCTGGAGGGCGTTTGCCGGAGCAAACGACCGGAAGCCAAATCCGGGTTGCCCGACTAAAGGATCGATCGCCGGAAAAGCCTCATTTAAACGGGATGAGTTATTGAAAAATGATGTAAATGAGACAATAAAAATAATAAATCTTGTAGAAGCCGATGAGTACAAAGGATATACATCTACGGTCGTTTTTACCAACACCAATTATATACAGAAAAAAAGGAAAGGGGCGGCGGCCCATAGCAGGACTGCTAGCCCGCCCTGGTCCCGTTCCCGGGCGGCGGGGCCGGGGATAACTTTGCCTGTTTTTTGCCATAAGGGGGCTTTAAATTATAAACATTGTCAATATAATGGAATAATTGGATTTTTTTTTGATTCGAAGCCGGGTCGCATACCCCGCCCTTCAGGGCGGGGAGAGTCATATAATGGGCGGTCCTCTCAAAAAAACGGACGGTCTTAAATACGGGAGAGATGCTATGATAAAAAATGTGCTGGTTGTAGATGATTCCCGCATTATGAGAAATATAGTAAAAAATACCTTTTTACAGATGAAAATCCCCTGCGAATTTGTGGAAGCCGCTGATGGAGAGGAGGCTTTACAAAAACTGCGGCTGCAGAAGATCCATCTGGTTCTTCTGGATTGGAATATGCCCAAGCTTTCGGGGCTTGATTTTATTAAAACGGTTCGGAAGATGGATGATTACAAGGATCTGCCCATTATCATGGTCACCAGTGAAGCGGCAAAATACAATGTGATCGACGCCATAGACTCGGGGGCAACCGATTACATCGTTAAGCCGATAAACGAAAAGGTCTTTTTTGATAAAATTTCCCAAATCGCTTTCTAAACAGCATGGATGCTGCGTAGTCCAATCTGCAATCCAATCTGCAAAACCATGCTGAATTTGAACCAGTAGAAGGATGTATAGTATGGCAAATTCAAAGGGTAAGAAGGAAAAGGGGCAAAACCTTTTATTCCAATTCAATGTATTTTGCGTCCTCTTTATACTGGCGATTATTTCGGTAACCGCGGTCACCGCCCTGCAGCAGATTAGCGTGGTCACCGCCATGTTTTGCGCCCGCATCGGGCTTCCGGTTACCGATCAAGTGGCGGCCTTTATCGACGGTGATAAGTTTGAGGAATTAAGCCGTACCCTGGATGCCAATGATCCCTATTATGAAGAAGTCCGGCGGAAGATGCTTGCCCTAAAGGAGAGCGTTGACTGTCTCTATCTGTATACCATGGCGCCGGTTTCGGAGCAGATCTTCAATTTTATCATAGACGGTTCCAGCCCCACGGACGACGTAGATTTTTCCCACCTGGGAACCCCGGACGACGTCAGTGATTACGGCGCCGTCTTTATGCGGACCCTTACGACCAAGACCTCCCAATTCGGGACCCTGGAAAATGACGATGTATGGGGCTGGCTCATATCGACCTATACGCCCATCCTCAATTCCCGGGGCGAGGCGGTGGGCATAATCGGCTGCGATTTTGAGGCGGGCGCGGTGTTTCAGGAGCTTTGGCTGCAGATACTGCGGCAGGCCATCCTGCCGGTGATTATTATCTTTGCCGGCCTGGGGCTCTACTTTCCCATGATCCGGGGGATCAATAAGCTTACGGGAGATCTTAAATCCGAACGGGACGAAATTACCGCCATGAAGGATAACCTCAAGGTAGGTCTTTTCCTGATGAACCGGGATTATATCATCCAGCCCCAGTATTCCAAGGCCCTGGAAAAGGTGCTTGGCGATGCCAGCCTGCAGGGAAAGAATTTTATAGATCTGTTAAGTAATTCCCTGAGTGAAAAAGAACGGGAGTCCCTTAAAAAATATTTTAAGATGTTCCAAAAAAAATCCTTTAAACAGGACATGCTGGACGAGCTTAATCCCCTGACGGAATTCAAATACATCCATCCGG
>JAISOR010000277.1 GCA_031275535.1 Treponema sp.
GGATCGTCTTACGGCCCTGCTGGAAGAGGCGAAGATCTCCGAGGCCCATAAAACGGAGATCCGGCGCATCATCGATGAAGCGGGAAAACCCAAGCCGGAGGAGCCGCCGCCGGACAGCGGGGAGGAAAGTGAAGAAAGTGTGAAGAGTGGGGAGTGAAGGGTGAAGGGTGAGGAGTGAAGGGTGGGAGTGAAGAGAGTGTGAGGGACTTCACTCTTCTCCCCAAGTTGCCGATATTTGGATAGTATGAATGCCCTAGCCGTATTATATGGAGGCGATCTCGCGGACGCGGCCTTCGAAAATGTTTTTTCCGGTAAAAACGCCCTGGGTTTGGCCCTGGAAGCGGCGGCTGCCTTTCCGGGGGTTCGGCAGGTATGCCTCCTCGCGGGGGATGGTCTCCCGTCCCCCTTGGGGAAACAGGCCCGGCTGCTCGGGGCCCCGGAGGGGGGCTGGACAAAGAAAAGCCTCCTTGCCGCTTTGGCGGAGCTTTCCTGGGGCTTTGATTGCACCTATTTTGCCTGGGCCGATTGCCCCCTCCTGGACCCGGTCCTGGCGGGGACCCTGGCGGAACGGCACCGGCGTTTTGCCGCGGAGTATTCCTATGCCGACGGCTGGCCCTACGGCTTCGCCCCGGAACTGCTCGCTCCGGGCATTCCGGCGATCCTGGCCAAAATAAACGGCGACGAGGATGGGCCCGTGGAGCGGGACACCCTCTTTTCAGTGATACAGAAGGATATCAACGCCTTTGATATAGAAACCGAAATCTCGCCCCTGGACCTGCGGCCCTACCGCTTAAGCCTTACCGCGGATTCCGGACGGAACCTCCTCCTCCTGACCCGGCTCACCGGGGCGGGGCTTTCCCGGGCCGCGGACGCGGAGCAGATCCTCCGGTCCCGGCCGGAATTGCTGCGGACCCTGCCGGTTTTTTACGCTGTCCAGGCCGCCGGCCCCTGTCCCCAGGCCTGCGGGCTCTGTCCCTATCCCCGGTTCGGGATGCACCAGACCGGCGCGCCCGTTACGGAACGGAAGGACTTCCTGGAACCCGCCCGGTTTGAGGAACTCCTGGACAAGATAATCGCCTTTTCCGGCGACGGGGTGATTGACCTGTCCCTCTGGGGGGAACTGGCCCTCCATCCCCAAAAGGAGGTCCTCATAGGGATGATCCTCGCCAGGCCGGAACTTTCCGCGGTGGTGGAAACCTCCGGCCTGGGCTGGAAGGCCCGGGACCTGGGCCTCCTGGCGGAGGCCGCCGCGGGGGCCGCGAAGCGGAAGAACCGCATGGCCCCCCTTTCCTGGATAGTCTCCCTCGATTCCGCGGACCCCGGAACCTATAAGACGATCCGGGGGCCGGGCTACGCCGAGGCGGTGGAATGCGCCCGGACCCTGATGGGGCTTTTTCCCCGGGACGCCTACGTCCAGGCGGTCCGGACCCGGGGCGCCGAGGATGATATCGAGCAGTTCTACCGGTCCTGGAAGGATGCCGCGCCCCGGGGCGGGGCGCAGATCATCATCCAAAAATACGATCATTTCTGCGGCCTGCTCCCCGATTTACGGGCCTCGGACCTGTCCCCGGTAAAGCGCCGCCCCTGCTGGCACCTTATACGGGATATGGCCATTCTGATAGACGGCAGGGTTCCGGTCTGTAAAGAGGACCTGGCGGCCCTCCGGGATACCGGGGGGGGGGCCATCCTGGGAAACGCCTTTACGGAACCCCTGGAATTGATATGGTCCCGGGGTGAAGGCCCGTACCGGGAACAATGCGCCCTCTGGGGTGGTCCTGAATATAAGGGGATCTGTGCGGATTGTGATGAATACTATACCTACAATTTTTAATAAAACCATACCCTCCTATACCGCCCTGGGCGGCCGGGGCCGGGGAGGCGCCGCGGGGCTTTCGGCCATACTCCTCAACCGGAACGGGCGGTACCCCCGGCGGACCCTCTTCACGGAGTTGGAGAAGACGGGCTTTGATACCGTCATATCCGTGGAGGGGCCCCACGAGCGGTACGACCTGGAGGACCTTTCGGAGCGTTTTCCCTTTGTCCGGTTCATCCTGCTCAAAGAAACCATAAGCCCCGGGGAGCAGATCAACCTGGCGGTTTCCGAACTGTCCGGGCCCCTGTTTTTTGTCCTCTGGAATGATTTACGGATCTTCCGGGGCGGGGGGGCCGCCAAAATAGTAACCTGGCTCCGGGAGGATGACGGGGAAAGAATAGGATTCCGGCGGCTCTGTACCGTGCCGGTGATTCAGAATTCCCGGTTTGAAATTCTTCCCACCCTGATTTTCCCCGCTTTTTATAGAAGGACCCTTAAAACCTTTCCCGTGGCGCTCCTCCGGGAGGGCTTCCCCTCCCTCTATCCCTTTGACGGGGTGGGCATCTATGACCGGGATCGGTTTATCAAACTGGGGGGCTTCGACGGAACCCTCAAGAATCCCCACTGGCAGCTCATGGATTTTGGTTTCCGGGCCCATCTTTGGGGTGAGGAGATTAGCTGTACCCAGTTGGTCCGGCTTTCCTACGACGGGGAAACCCCTGCGGAGGACCATACCGCGGAAGAGAGCTACCGCCGGTTTTACCTTAAAAACCTGGCCCCGGTGTTCCGGGGGGATTTTTCCTACCTTCCCCTGCGGCGCTTTCCCGCGTATCTCTTGCGAACCGGGGGGGACCCCTTTGCCGCCTGGGAGGATTTTTCCGAAAGCCGCCGCTGGGTCAGGCTTAACCGGTACCGTTTCCGCAGCGACGCCCGGTCCCTTACCGACTTATGGCCCCATCCCGGGGAACAGGCCGCCGGGGAGACCGGTAATCCGGGGGGATTCGAATTTTCCGGGGCCCTTGACCATTCCGGGGGCCTGGATTTTCCCGGAGAGCCCGAATTTCCCCGGGGGAGTACCTAGCCTATGACCGCCCTTATCCTCCAGGGAAGGATCGATTCTTCCCGGCTTCCCCAAAAAAGCCTCCTGGACCTGGAAGGAAAACCCCTCATCCTGCGGGCCATGTAGGCGCTGAAACGGGTACCCTGCGATGTTCATATCCTTGCCTGCCCGGAGGACAGCCTTTCCGGTTTCGGCCCCCTGGCGGAACAGGCGGGGTTTGAGCTTGTCCCCGGATCCAAGGATGATGTCCTTAGCCGTTACTGCGGGGCCATCCGCCGCTTTTCCCCGGACCGGATCATCCGGGCCACCGGGGACAATCCCTTTGTGTTTCCCGACGCCGCCGGGGCTATCCACCGGGAGGCCCTGCTCCTTAATGCGGATTACGCGGGCTACAGCGGCATTCCCTATGGGGCGGGGGTGGAAGCGGTGGCCTCCGAAGCCCTCCTCCGGGCGGAACGGGAAGCCTCCCCGGGGCCGGAGCGGGAACATGTCTGCCCCTACCTCTACGGCCACCCGGAACGCTTCCTCGTCCACCGGCCCCTGGCGCCCCCGGCCTGGCAGGGGCCTTCCATTCGGATCACCGTGGATACCCGGGAAGATTATGAGCGGGCCAGGCTCCTCTGCCGTGCCCTCTGCCGGGAGGCGGAGGAACCCTGGCAGGCTGAACAGATCATCGCCCTTTTTAAGAAGACCTTTCCCCCCCCGGGGGAGGCCCCCCGGTGAGGGCCGGCCCGCTCCTGGTGGTCCCCGCCGCGGAAAAGGGCCGGGGAGGGGGCCATCTGGTCCGTTCCGCCGCGCTGGTCCGGGAACTCCGTTCCCGGGGGCGGGAGGCCTGTCTCTACCTTCCCAGCCCCCCGGCGCCCTCCGTTTCGGACTGCATGACCCCCCTGGAGGAGTCCTGGCTTATCCGGGACCCGGACTCCGCGGCCCGCGGGCCCTGGGCTTTCATTATCCTGGACCGGTTCAGGACCCCCCGGAAGGAACTGGCGGCCTGGGCGGCCCTGGGCCCCCTGGTGGGTATTGACGAGGGGGGGGCCGGGCGGGACAGCTTCGATTTTCTTATCGATCTGCTTCCCGGCCCGCCGGGCCTCGCCGCGCCGAACCGCCTGGATCCAAGCCTGCTCCCCCTGCCCCGGAACCGGCGGCCCGCGTTCTATGTGCCCCCCGCCCGGCGGGCCGGGCCCTTCCGGGTGCTGGTCAGTTTCGGCGCCGAGGACCCCGCGGGTCTTACCCTTCCGGCGGCTTTGGCCCTGGTCCGCGGGGCCAGGGGAAAGGACCGGGCCCCCGCAGGGGCGGCCGTCAGGGTCCTTACCGGCGATCCCCGGAGCCGGGAAATCCTGGGCCGGCGGGGGATACCGGTTTTGGCCCCCCTTCCGGCCCTTGGGGAGGAATTGGCCTCCTACGATCTCCTGGTAAGCCATTTTGGGCTTACCGCGTTTGAGGCGCTCCATGCCAGGGTCCCGGTGCTGCTGGTCTCCCCCGGCGCGTACCATAAAAGGCTTGCCCGCCGGGGGGGCTTTCCCGCCGCGGGTTCGGGAAGGGGAGGGGCCCGCCGCCTCGGCGGGGTCCTGTTCCACCGGGGAAGGCCCAGGGAAGAATTTCTCCGCGCCCTGGGGGAACGCTGCCGGGGGCTTGCGGAACGTTACGGCCTTGAGGGGGACGCTCCGGGGACCCTGGGCGCTTTGCTTGCCCCCTGGACCGCCGGAGTTCCCCCGGCCTGTCCCGGCTGCGGCGCCCCCCGCCGCATAGGGCCTTCACCGGGGAACCGGGGGGGGCGTCATCCGGTCCTGGCCCGTTTTGAGGACCGGACCTACCGGCGCTGCCCCCGCTGTGGTATGGTCTATATGCTCCGTTCCTCCCCCCCGCCCATTGAGTACGAAACCGATTATTTTTTCGGTTTTTACAAAAAACAGTACGGAAAGACCTACCTTGAGGATTTTCCCAACCTGATCCGGGCCGGGAAGGAACGGCTGCGGCGGATCGGGGCCATGCTGGGGCCTGCCCGGGGCCCGGAGGAACGGCGGCTCCTGGATATAGGCTGCGCCTACGGGCCCTTTCTAGCCGCCGCCCGGGAGGGGGGCTTCCTCCCGGTGGGGATTGATCCCGCGCCGGACGCGATCCGGTATGTCCGGGAAGAACTGCGTATCCCCGCGTTTCAGGGCTTTTTCCCCCTTAGCCCGGAGGAACTGCCCCCGGATGCGGAGGGCAGGGAACTCCTTATGAACCGGAGCTTTAGCGTGGTTTCCCTTTGGTATGTGATAGAGCATTTTGAAAATCCCCGGCTGGTGCTGGAGGAAATTTCCCGGCTCCTTAAACCCGGAGGGGTCCTGGCCTTTTCGACCCCCTCTTTTTCAGGCGTCTCCGGGAGGAAGTCTCCCCGCCGGTTCCTCGAAAAAAGCCCCCCGGATCATTGGACTATCTGGACCCCCCGCCGTTGTAGTAAGCTGCTGGCAGCCTGTGGTTTCCGGCTTAAAAGGATCGTGGTTACCGGCCATCATCCTGAGCGGTTTCCCCTGGCAGGGCGGTTTCTGGGGAATACAAGGGGGCCGGTCTACCGGTTTTTGTACCTCCTCAGCCGGATCTTCCGGCTGGGAGACACCTTTGAGGTCTATGGAATTGTCCGGGACGCAGGCCGGGATAAAAAATAGCAGGAGCGGATAGGAATGGCTGTGGAAAAAGGACGGAAGGGTGAGCGGCTGATGATCCTCGGCGCGGGGGTCATGCAGGGCCCCGCCATCAGGATTGCCCGGGAGATGGGGCTTGAAACGGTAGTGGTAGACGGGGACCCCGCGGCCCCCCAGGCGTCCCGGGCGGACCGGTTTGAATGTATTGACCTGAAGGATAAGGAGGGAATCGAGGCCCTGGCCCGGACCCTCCAAGTCCAGGGAGGCCTGGGGGGGATCATGACCGCCGGGACCGATTTTTCCGCCACCGTGGCCTGGGTGGCGGAGCGGCTGGGCCTGCCGGGGATCCCCTATCAGGCCGCGCTCAACGCCTCGGACAAGGAGCGGATGCGCCGCCGCTTTAAGGAAGGGGGAGTTCCCTCCCCGGAGTATATCATCATGCTAAGCCCCCCTCCCGTAGGGGAGGATGCCGGTTTTGCGCTGCCCTTTCCCTATCCCGTGGTGGTAAAGCCCGTGGATAACATGGGGGGCCGGGGCTGCCGCCGGGTGGATTCCGATAAGGAACTGGCCGCCGCGGTCCCGGAGGCCCTGGGCTTTTCCCGGTCCGGCCGGGTCATTGTGGAAGAATTTATGGCGGGCCCGGAATTTTCCGTGGACGCCATTGTTCATAAGGGGGAACTCAGTATCTGCGGATTTGCGGATCGGCATATCTTCTTTCCCCCCTATTTTATTGAAATGGGCCATACCATGCCGAGCAGCCTGGGAGAGGAGCAAACCCGGGCCCTCCTGGAGGCCTTTGCCGCCGGGGTCCGGGCCCTGGGGATCACCAGCGGCGCGGCCAAGGGGGATCTGAAACTGAGCCCCCGGGGCCCCATGATTGGAGAAATCGCCGCCCGCCTTTCCGGGGGCTATATGTCGGGCTGGACCTACCCCTATGCCTCCGGGGTGGAGCCCGCCAGGGGGGCCATCCTGGCCGCGCTGGGTAAAAGCCCGGAGGGCCTTGAACCCCGCCGGGAATGGACCAGCGCGGAGCGGGCCTTTATATCCATCCCCGGCCGGGTCCGTTCCATTCAGGGGCTGGAAAAGGCCCGGGCCCGGGAACACATCAAAGACCTTTTCCTCCGGATCGCGCCGGGAAGCCCCGTCCGGTTCCCCGAAAACAACGTCACCAAGGGGGGGAACGTCATCAGCGCCGCGCCGGACAGGGAAGGGGCCGTCCTCTCCGCCGAGCGGGCGGCCCGGGCGGTCCTGATCCGCCTGGAGGCCCCCCGGCAGGAAACGGAGGATTTTCTCTGCCCCCCCCAGGCTTTGGGGGAAGGCCGGTTCCCCCCGGATGCCTTTGCCCTGCCTGAGCATATCCGGGCCCTCCTTCTCCTCTTTCCCGAGCCCCCAATTCCCCCGGCGCCTTTTCCGGGGAACCCGGCGGTTTCGATCCTGCCCTTCCCGGATTTTACCGAATCGGGCCTCCTGGATTATACCGGCAGGACCGTCTCCGAAAGCCTCGACGCGGTCCGGGAGATTACGGGGCTGGCCCTTCCCCTGGAGGACATTCCTCCCGCCCCCGGCGCGGGGGAGGGGGCCGGCGTTTTTCTGGGCCGGTCCTTCTGGGCCGCCCTGATCCGCGGGGGATACCAGGGCGCGGCCTATGTGGTAGACCGGCTGGTTCAGCTCTTGAGCGGCCGGGAGGAACCTGGGCGGCCATGAGGGGATGTTTCAGCCGGGCGGCTTGCGCCGGCGCCGTTTTGCCGGTCCTCATCTTCCTCTTCGGCCCCTCCGCCGCCCTTTTCGGCCAGGCCGGGGGGCCGGGCAGGACCTTTTCTCTGGAGGAAACCCTTAAAAGCCTGGGGTCTTCCCAGGAAGGGGAGGCCCGGCTCCGGTGGGACCCCCTTTTCCAGGGAGGGGTTTTGACGGCCTCGGGGCATAATGTGGCCTTCCAGGCCGGAGCCGCGGGGGAGCAGGGCCTGGTCATGATTGATAACCGGGATCTCCTTCCGGTCCCGGCACCCTATGTGGAACAGGGGATCCTCCGTTTTCCCGAGGCCTTTGTGACGACCCTCAGAAAAGCCCTGGACGCCTCCATACAGAACGACCGTTCCCGGTTCCGCATCGCCGCCATCATTGTAGACCCCGGCCACGGCGGCAGGGACGCCGGCGCCGTGGGAACCCATACGATTCAGGGGAAACAGGTCCGGGTGGTGGAAAAGGATATTACCCTCAAGGTTTCCCTGGACCTCCATTCCCGGCTTTCCGCGGCCTATCCCGATAAACGGGTCCTCCTGACCCGCTCGGGGGATACGTACCCCACCCTGGAAGACCGGGTTGTCATCGCCAATTCGGTGCCTTTAAAAGAAAATGAGGCCATCGTATTCATTTCCATCCACGCCAACGCTTCCTTTAACAAGGCCGCCCGGGGCTACGAGGTCTGGTACCTCAGCCCGGATTACCGCAGAACCGTGATTGACCGCTCAAAATACGCGGATTCCGCCGAGGTTATCCCCATCCTAAACGCCATGCTGGAAGAGGAATTTACCACCGAAAGCATTATGATAGCCCAATCCATCCTGAAACAATTTGAGGAAACCCTGGGCAGTTCCGTCCCCTCCCGGGGGATAAAGGCGGAAGAGTGGTTTGTGGTCCGGAACGCCCGGATGCCCTCGGTCCTGGTAGAACTGGGTTTTGTTACCAACGAGGAAGACGCCCTGCTGATGACCGACGGGGGATACTTGCAGAAGTTTTCCGAAGCGTTATATAAGGGAATAACAGATTTTGTGACCATTTTTGAACGATCCGGAGGATTTACAACTATTCAATGAATGTTATTATTAAGGATTTTCTTAAAAGAATAGCTGAATTTTTTGCCGTAAAGCAGAAGCGCCGGCTTTTTTTCCTTTGCCTGCTGGGGGTTTTTGCTTTAAGCGAATTTTTGATTTTGGGGCTTGTCAGGCGGACTTTTGTATTTTATTCTATTGATAAAGGAATGCCGGTGGTTGAAGATCGTATGCTTTTACGGGCGGATTCCAAGGAGGCGGATATAAGGCGGTATGCGGAAGAGGTCCTGTTAGGGCCGGTTTCACTGGATTCGGCGCCCCTGTTTCCCAAAGAGACGAGGCTCCGGTCTTTATTATACCGCGATGGGGTTGTATATGTGGATCTTTCGGAGTCGGCGGCTTTGCCTCCTGTGGAAGGGGGAGAGGCGTTTAACGGTTTTTACACCTTAAACACAGGTATCCGGCGGAATTTTTCATACGTCAGGGATGTCCGTTTTTTTATAGCGGGAAATGAGGCGTTTTTTGAAAAATTTCGTGAGATATTTGCGGGTATAACCGAGAAATGAACAAAAAGGCGTTGACAAACCGGCCGTATCTCGTATACTTTTTAGTATCTAGTTTTGGATTAATGTGCCATTTTGAAAGGAGCTGTGAATGAAACGGATGTTCATTCTTGTCGCCATCGCGTTGTTTACAGTGGGAGCGTTGTTTGCTGAAGAAGCCGTATTGATCGACTTCTCCAAACTCGTTGCTGACATCATTCCCAATCAGGACAACGCGCCTACCCAAAACCGTGCGACCATGATGGATTATGCCAATGTGGCCGGCGGCAGTTTCACCACCGAACAAAAAGCGGTGATGAAGACCTCTCTTGCTATACCCAACTGGGATGTGGTACTCGCATCGTCTTCGCGCACGGTGGGAAATCAAGTCCGTAGTTATACCCTGGAAGCCCCCTCTAAACAATGGGGTACCGTAATGGGTATTCGGATCCATTTTCCCGTGGAACCCTTCAATTCCTGGGCCATCATAAAACCACCCTTTGACATTCCCGCCTTTGAATTGCCGGCTGAAGTTGATGATGATGGAAACATTGAGCCCTCGGAAGACGGCAGTGTTACGGGTCCTTCCCGGTTTGAAGACGGCTTTGGGGTCGTAAAGAACGTCGGGACGGTAAAATCCGTGGCGGTAAACGCCTATGGGTTGAATTTTCCCCATGGCCTTTCCGCCATCATGGTAGATTCCCAGGGAAATGAGAAGACGGTGTTTATGGGATACCTCAACTATGATGGTTGGGGAGAGCTCCGCTGGGATAATCCTGCGTATATACAGGAAGTCCGGAACCGTGAATTGCGTTTATATCCCCTGTATCCCACTTCAACTCCTTTTGTGAAATTTGGCGGTTTCCTGATTCAGCGTGACGCGGCCAAGGAAGGGGGAGACTTTATTGCCTATTTTAAGGATGTAAAGATCATCTTTGATAAGGCCGTACTTGATACCGAACGCGATATTGATGATGAGGCTCTTTGGAATATCATCAAGGATCGGGAGACTGCCAAGAAGGTCTTTGAGATGCAGCGGTTTGGGCATAATCAGGTACTGCGGTATCTGGAAAGCCAGAAACAGGCTACAGAGAATGCCTTTACCCCCACACCGACTAATAACGAGTAGAGGGTTGGAGCTAGGGCGTTCCTGGTAGGATGATTATAGGGCTGTCTGAAAGATCTTCATGGGTTTTTCAGACAGTTTTTTTTTCGCAGACCAGGATGGAAGGATGAAACATAGGGGACTTCCTGATCGTACGATTCTTCAAAAAAATTATGAACAATATGCGGAAACCAGGGCCCGCGTTACCAGGGATCTCAGGGAATATGTAGAGGAAGCGGTCCGCCGCCTCCCGTCCCGGCCAACCGTTAAGGGCCGTTCAAAGGAATTTGCGAGTTTTTTTAAAAAATACATCAGGTTTCTTAAAAATCATTCCAACTCCGCCGGACCGCCCCAAATTACCGATTTAATTGGCATCCGGATTGTATGCCCCTTTATTGAAGATATTGATATTGTGGAAGGGGTTTTACGGAAGATTTTTGAGGTTATAGAGGTGGAAAAGAAGGGGTCCAATTATTCTTTTAAGGAATTCGGCTATGAATCGACCCATCTTTTGGTAAAAATTCCCGAAGCCATTATAAAACAGAGGGGCGGCTGTGACTGTGAAGTGGCTGAGATTCAGATCCGCACCATTCTGCAGGACGCCTGGGCGGAGGTAGAGCATGAGTTGGTCTACAAGGCGGAATTTACCCCCTTTGATGAACCCATGAAGCGGAAACTGGCCGCGGTTAACGCGAATCTTTCTTTGGCGGATATTATTTTTCAGGAAATCAGGACCTACCAGCGGCAGCTTAACGGGGAATTGGGGAAGCGGCGGGATTCTTTTTTTAAGAAGATAGAAGAATCCACTGATGCGATCCTGTTTAATGACGAAAAACAGGAGAAAGAGCATCCCCATGTCTTTCCTGAACCGGTTATGTCCGGCTCTTCCATAGACGATCTTCTGCTCAACGCCCTGTATGCCCACAATAAAAATCAGTTTGCCGAGGCCATTGCTTTTTATAGCCGCATTCTGGAAATGAACCCCGATGATTCCATTCGTTCCCTTATATATAAGCACCGGGGGATGGCAAATTTTGCCCAATCCCAATATGAGGACGCCATAGAGGACTTTACGAAATCCCTGGAGCTGGACCCCGCATCCTACAAGGCCAGTTATTACCGGGGGGTGGTCAAGGCGGTGCTGCAGCAATACGCCGGCGCCATCGACGATTTTACCCTGTCTATCGAGACCAACCCCTATCAGCCCTTCTG